>JAHJKL010000069.1 GCA_018822365.1 Candidatus Margulisiibacteriota bacterium | reverse complement strand
TATCCTTTGCACGTTGGGATAACCGAATCGGGGATCCCGCGGACCGGGATCATCCGCTCGGCGGTCGGGATCGGAGCAATATTAGCCGAGGGGATCGGCGACACCCTCCGGGTCTCGCTGACCGGTGACCCGGTCGAAGAGGTCCGGGTCGGTTTTGAGATCCTAAAGTCGCTGGAGCTTTATAAGATGGGAGTGACCGTTATCTCCTGTCCGACCTGCGGCCGGACCGATGTTGATGTTGTCTCAATTGCCGGCGAGATCGAAGAAAAGACCAGAGGGATAAAGAAAGTGTTGACAATCGCGGTTATGGGGTGCGAGGTCAATGGCCCGGGCGAAGCGGCCGAAGCCGACCTGGGGTTGGCCTGCGGCAAAGGGGTCGGCCTGATCTTTCGATCTGGTAAAATAGTAAAGAAGGTTGCTGAAGCCGAAATGGTGACGGCATTGATGGAAGAAGTAAAGAAAATGATAGGGGGATAAAAAGTGATCGATCGATATACGCTGCCAAAAATGAGGGAGATCTGGTCGGAAGAGAACAAGTTCCGTAAATGGCTGGAGGTTGAACTGGCCGCCTGTGAGGCCTGGACCGCCCTTGGCCGGATACCGAAACAGGCGATGGATAAGATCAAAAGGAAGGCGAGTTTTGATATCAAGCGGATCAACGAGATTGAGCGGGAGACCAATCATGACCTGATCGCTTTCTTGACCTCCGTAGCGGAAAAAGTCGGCCGGGAATCACGGTTTATTCACCTTGGCTTGACCTCTTACGACGTTGAAGATACCGCCCGCTCGATCCAGATGAGGGAAGCGGCCGATCTGATCATCAAGAACATTGAAGACGGGATCAAGATCATGAAACGTCGGGCGAAAGAAGAAAAGGATACTTTAATGATGGGGCGGACCCACGGGGTCCATGCCGAACCGATCACTTTTGGCCTTAAGCTTCTGGTCTGGGTCGCCGAGATGGAGCGGAACCTGGAAAGGATGAAGCGGGCCCGGGCGGTGATTGCGTTTGGCAAGATCTCCGGAGCGGTCGGGACCTATGCCCTGGTCGATCCCCGCGTTGAAGAATACGTTTGCAAGAAACTTGGCTTATCGCCGTCACCGGCTTCAACCCAGGTTCTTCAGAGGGACCGCCATGCCGAGTTCATGACCGCGCTGGCGATCGTCGCGGCGTCGCTGGAGCAATTCGCGACTGAGATCCGCAACCTCCAGCGGACCGAGATCCTGGAAGTCGAAGAGCCGTTTGGCAAGGGACAGAAAGGTTCCTCGGCGATGCCTCATAAAAAGAACCCGATCACCTGCGAGCGGATCGCCGGCCTGGCCAGGGTAGTTCGGGGGAACGCCATGGCGGCGCTGGAAAACGTCGCTCTCTGGCATGAAAGGGATATTACCCATTCGTCGGTTGAACGGATCATTCTTCCCGATACCTGCATGCTGGTCGACTATATGCTCCATAAATTCGCCTGGGTCATGGATGGGCTGGTGGTCTATCCGCAGAATATGCGCAAGAACATCGAAAAAAGCGGTGGAATGGTATTTTCGCAAAAACTTCTCCTGATCCTGACAGACCGGGGGTTGTCCCGTGAAGAGTCTTATAAGATCGTCCAGACCGCGGCGATGAAGTCCCGTTCGACCGGCAGGAGCTTTAAAGAGATCTTGATGGAAGATAAAGCGACCCAGAAGCTGGTTTCCCCCAAGGAGCTGGAGAAGATCTTTGACATCAGGGATAACGTCAAGAACGTTGATGTCGTTTTCAGGAGGTTTGGATTATAATGGCCAGAGTTAAAGTCTTTGTCTATCCAAAAAAAGGGGTTTTAGATCCGCAGGGGAAGACGGTTGAATCGGCCTTGCATACGCTTGGTTATAAAAAGGCAACCAATGTCAGGATCGGCAAGTATATTGAACTTGACCTGCCGGATGGGGACAATAAAGCGATGATCGATGAAATGTGCCGCAAACTGCTGGTCAACCTGGTGATCGAGGACTATCATTTTGAGGTTGTCGCATGAAATTTGGGGTCATTGTTTTTCCCGGGTCAAACTGCGACCAGGATTGCTACCATGTCGCGAAAAATGTCCTGAAACAGCCGACCAAGTACGTTTGGCATCAGGAGACTGATCTAAACGGCCTTGACTGCGTCATCTTACCAGGCGGTTTTTCTTACGGCGACTATTTGCGGACCGGAGCCATTGCCCGTTTTTCTCCCGTTATGGAAGCGGTCAAAAAGTTCGCCGAGAGCGGCAGATATGTTATCGGCATCTGCAACGGTTTTCAGGTCCTGACCGAAGCGGGGCTTCTGCCGGGGGCGCTCCGCCGGAACCGGGACCTGCATTTTATCTGCAGGCACGTTGAACTTAAGGTGGCCAATAACAAGACGATCTTTACCAGCGCCTGCAAAGCCGGCCAGAAGTTGAATATTCCAATTGCCCACGGCGAGGGGAATTATACCTGCGATGCCGCGACCCTGAAGGAGCTCAAGAAGAACAAACAGGTCGTTTTTACTTACGCTGGAGATAACCCGAACGGCTCCGTCCAGGCGATCGCCGGGGTCTGCAATAAACGGGGGAATGTCCTGGGGATGATGCCCCATCCGGAGCGGGCCTCCGAAGCGATAGTCGGCTCCGAAGCCGGGATGCTGATCTGGCGGTCGCTTTTGAAACGGTAGTCAGCGGCTCGCTGTTAACCGCGACGTTCAGTCGCGGGATATTGTAGTCTTGCAATTTGCTCAATATTGTTTATAATTTGTGCTATGAAAAAAACAATTTGTCTCTTTATATTGCTGCTTCTCTCAACCGCTTCTTTTGCCGTGATCAAGCTCCATGAATTGCCAATGGCCTCTGATTTTCATCTCGGGTTAGTTTCCGGGGTGGGGACCGGTCTCAATTTTGGGGCGATCTTCCGGTTCCCTTTTAATAACACCATGCAGATCGGGGCGGAACTTGAGCCGCTAATGACCGATGTCAATTATTCGGCGACCATGAACGCGATCCGATTTGGCGGAGTGGTCAGCTACCTGATCAATGATGAAACGATGTTGAATGGCCATATCGGGATGTATAACCTCAAGACCAACCAGGATTTTAACTATGTAAAAGACGGGACGTTGTACACTTTTGCCGCGGCAACGAATTATAAAGGTACATACCTGGCGATCTCGCTTGATTATTATTACGAGCCATGGGGAGTTAAATTCTCTCCCAAATATGTGTTCAATACCGTTTCTGACTTCAATCTTCAGTTCAACGAGATTGACTTCAATATAACGAAACCGCTGTAAAGGTTAGAAATTCCCGCCCAGCGTGACCGCCAGATAATAAGCCGAGATAGTTTGTTTCTTTCCAGGATCAACAAAATCCCCGCGTTTGAGCGAATCGAACGAAGTGCTTAGCCAGCCAAGTTTTATCCCGGTAAAGAAGAAGTTAGTTAGCCGTTTGCGCAGGTCGACGCCGCAAAGCATGGCCAGGCCGTTGCCTGACCGGATCGTATCCTGACTGATGGACGTTTCGTCAGTTTGATAGATTTGGTACGATCCTTGGGCGAACCCAACGCCAAGGTCCAGCCCGAGGATGAACGAATCGTTAATTATCGGCTTGTACTGGAGCTGAGCCAATTCAAACGCGGCGCCAACACTAAAATCATAGTAGGTAGTTCCCACTTTGGTGGAACTGCCGCTCCCCAAACCGCCAAAAAGCCCGCCAACCGCCAGATTGGGATTGAGATTGACCATGAAACCTCCGGCCCCGCCTGAAAGTGATCCGAGGCTGGACGCGGATAAAGGCTTGTTATCGTTAATATTGCCGGTCGGCATGAAATAGTAGAACCCGCCCCCTCCGCCGACCGCGACCGGGTCTTCCTTGACGTAGCCGGTCAGGCGGGCCGAATCGTTGGAAAGCTTGAACAATGAGTTGTTTATATCACTAAGATCTTCAATCGACAACTGGTCAATGGTTTGTTTAAGCTCGGTTGGGGTCAGGGCCAAAATGGGGGTGGTGAAAAAGCAGACAAGCAATAATACGGCGGCAATATTCTTCATAAATAGCTCTCCTTTTCAAATAAATTCTTTAAGAAGTTTACCCCAGGAGCAGGATGATTTCAATGTTTTTTGAGCCAAGCGGCCAGATCGCCAAAAACCTTTTCCCGGCCAAGGTCGACCGACAGGGCGTGGTACATTTCCGGGTATTCGATCAAAGTTTTATCTTTGACCGGCAGGCGGCGAAAGACATTGCCGCTTTCCGTGGACGAAACGAACAGGTCGTGGCCGGAGACCAAAAAGAGGGTGGGGAGCTCGATCCTGGGGATGATAAAATTCGCTTTGATCTGCTCCAGCAAAGTATTGAGGAGAAATTTGGAGGTGGTGACCCGAACCTCCCTTTTATCTTTATTGATCTTTCTTAACAATGTTAAGTCCCTGGTTGCCATGGCGGTAAAGTAAGGGACTTTCATCGGTTTATCAGGGTTGATCAAAAGAGAATCAATAAAATTTACGACGTCGTTGGGAATAAACTTCAACGCGCTTTTGAACGCCGGGGACAGAAGGACCATGCCCGAAAAATAGCCGGGATTCAGGGCGGCAAGAGTAAAAGAGAGGAGCCCGCCCAGGCTTTCGCCGCCGATAAAAAGCTTAGCCTGGGGATGGTCGTGCCTGATCTTGGCATAGAGCTTTTTTATGTCCTGGAAATAAATATCGAAGGATTCAATGTGGCCGCGCGGTGTTTTGGTCTCGCCAAAGCCTTTCAGGTCAATAGCGTAGGTCGCGAAATTGAATTTGGCCAGATATTCGGCCAAATAATGCCAGCGATCGGATTGGGCGCCAATACCATGGATCAAAAGAAGAACAACCGATGCCCCAGCCGGACCCCAGCTCCGGTAGAGGACATCGGTATGTTCAAGTTTTTTAATTTTGGAACCGAAGAAAAATCTGGTCAGGTCTATTTTTCGTTCTCCGCGACGAATTTCTTGATCTCTTCAATGGCTTCCAGGATCAGTTTGGCCTTGGACATGCCGAAGGAAAAAGGGAATTTGTCGCTTTCATCCCGTTTGAGGATGAGCATCGGCTTACCTTTGAATTCTGAACGTTCTGCGAGCATGTTGTGATCTCCTTTACAATTTATTTTTCGACTCGGCTATTATACCCTAGTATTTGACAGCGAGCAAGGCAAGAAAAAGCGGGATTTCCTGACGTGACCGGTTTTCCGCTTTGGCCTTGGCGCCGGGAAGGCTGTGGCGGTGCGAGGCCCATTCTTCCAGCCGCGAAACGGCAAAACCGGCCTTATTCAGGGCGGAGAAATATGCTCCCAGCGGACGATGGAAAGTCCAGGTTATCTTTCCCGGATCGTAGCCGGGGTGCATTTTGATCGGGATCTTCAATTCGGAAAGATAGCTGTCGACCCTGCGGTATTGCATTTGCCGCTGGTCGTCAAATCCCCAGCCGCTCTGGCGGGGGATCCTAAAGCAAGGGTGGCTGGTGACGATCAAAAATCGCCCCCCTTTTTTCAGGACCCGGGCCGATTCGGCCAGGACTTTGCCGAGCGGCTCAATGTTTTGGATCGCCATGACGCAGGCGACGGCGTCAAACCTCGAGTCGGCAAGCGGGCGCAGATCGGCGGCATCGCTGACAAAATAACTGATCGATTTATGGCCGGTCGAGCGTTCCCTGGCCGCTTTGATCAGGTTTGGGGCGGCATCGATCCCGACCACTTCGGTTCCCGCCTTGGCCAGCTCCCGGCAGAGGATCCCCTGTCCGCAGGCGAGATCAAGGATCTTTTCCCCCCGGCGGGGGACAAGCATTTTGAGCGTTCCCGGCACGATCACTTTTTCGTGATAATCGGAGCCTTTTTCTCCGACCAGCTGGTCGTACCAGCCGGCGACGTCGTTCCAGCTGGTTTTATGATGTTTATTCAATAGTTTTTTCCTTTGATCTTTAACCGCGCAATTAATTGCGCGGTTAATTTTGGTACTGTTAGGTGTTATAATATCAAAATATGGTTAAAATAGGAATCATCGGCGGGTCCGGATTGGACGACCCAAAGATCATAAAAAATCCGGTAGAGATTGAAGCGAACAATATTCATGGCCAGCCCACTTCTGAACTGACCTGCGGCAAGATCGAAGGGGTCGAAGTTGTTATTTTGGCCAGGCACGGCAAGGACCATGGGATCATGCCGACCAAGGTGAATTTTCTGGCCAATATTTGGGCCTTAAAAGAGATTGGTTGTACCCATATACTGGCGGCGACCGCGGTCGGTTCGCTTAGGGAAGAGATCAAACCGGGAAATCTGGTTTTCCCTTCGCAATTTATCGATTTTACCCGCCACCGGAACCTGACCTTCTTTACCGAAAAGGTTGTCCACACCCCAATGAGCGAACCATACGATAAAAAAATGCGGGAGCTTCTTTGCCGGACCAGTGATGAGCTTGGATATAAGTATAATCGTGATGTTACGGTCGTGACGATCGAGGGGCCGCGGTTTTCGACCCGGGCAGAGAGCCATATGTTCCGGGCCTGGGGAGCGGATATTATTAACATGTCGACCTGTCCCGAAGTTATTTTGGCCAACGAATTGGGGATCCCATATCAGACGATCGCCATGTCGACCGATTACGACTGCTGGAAAGACGATGAAGCCCCGGTCACTTTTGAAATGGTAATGCAGACAATGAAAGCAAACGCCGAAAAAGTTAAAACGCTGCTGGTCAAAACCATTCCCCAGATCAAATAAAGGAGAGAAATATGCCGATCAAATCACGCATCAGGACCGTTCCCCACTGGCCGAAAAAAGGGATCATGTTTCGAGATATCACCACTTTGCTCAAAGATCCGGTCGGGCTTAAGCTTTGTCTGGATGATTTTGTCGCCCGTTATCAAAACAAAGAGATCGATATTGTCGTGGGGATCGATTCCCGCGGCTTTATCCTGGGGGGGGCGCTCGCGTATCTATTGGGCAAAGGATTTGTCCCGGTCCGCAAAAAGGGGAAGCTCCCGGCTGAAACCGAGCGGGAAGAATACGCGCTCGAATATGGAACAGACACGATCGAGATCCATAAGGACGCGATCGAAAAGGGGCAGAAAGTCCTGATCATTGACGACCTGATCGCCACCGGAGGGACAGCGATGGCGGCCGGTAAGCTGGTAAAAAAACTGGGGGGAGAGGTCGTCGAATTCGCTTTTATCGTCGACTTGCCAGACATTGGCGGCCGGGCCAAGCTGGAAGCAGCCGGTTACCAGGTTTACGCCCAAACTGCGTTCGAAGGGGAATAGTCCCATTAAAGTCAACGGCCAACATTACCGGACAGTCTGGCTGGAAGGGGCGACCGTCCAGCTGATCGAGCAGAATCTTCTTCCTTTTAACTTCAAGATCCACCAGGCGCCGACTTCAGCCGATACCTGCCACGCTATTAAAACTATGATCGTCAGGGGGGCGGGTGCGATCGGCGCGGCGGCCGGGTTTGCCATGGCCCAGGTTTTGCTCGAAGCTCCCCAGGGAAATTGGGCCGTCATTGATCAGGGGAAGAAAATGATCGAATCGACCAGGCCAACCGCCCAAAATCTTTTTTTTGCCGTTGATCGGGTTTATGAAGCGGCAAAAAAGGGGGGGGAGCCGGTCAAAGCCGGAGTGGCCGAAGCGCAAAAGATCGCCGATGAAGATGCCGAGAATTGCCGCCTGATCGGCGAACACGGGAGCCAATTGATCAAAGATGGGATGAATATCGAGACCCACTGTAACGCCGGCTGGCTCGCTTTCGTCGACTATGGCTCGGCCCTTTCTCCGATCTATGCCGCTCATCGCGCGGGAAAAAAAGTTTTTGTCTTTGCCGATGAAACCAGGCCGCGCGGCCAGGGAGCCCGCCTGACCGCCTGGGAGCTGAAGAGCGAGAACATTCCGCATGCCATTATTCCAGATAACGCCGGCGCTTACCTGATGTCGCATGGCAAGATCGACCTGATGATCGTTGGAGCCGACCGGATCGCCGCGAACGGTGATACCGCCAACAAGATCGGGACGTTGGAAAAAGCGATCTGCGCCAAAGAATACGGGGTTCCTTTTTATATTGCCGCGCCGACCTCGACCTTTGACCTGAAGTGCCGCGACGGGGGTGATATTCCGATCGAAGAGCGGAGCGAAGAGGAAGTCCTCTGCCAGACCGGACCTGACGAGCAAGGGGTTTTGCGTCGGATATTGGTCTGTTCACCGGGTTCCAAAGCGGTCAATCCGGCTTTTGACGTGACGCCAGCCAAATTCATCACCGGGATCATCACCGAAAAAGGGATCGTTAAACCAAATGAAGAAGCGATCAAGCGGTTGTTCTTATAATGGAAGAAGGGACTAAGGTTACTCCCAAGTTTACTACTGAATTCCTCGATCGGCAGGTCCCCGGCGATCCGCGGATCGATGAGCTCAAAAAATGGTGCGACCAATTCACTCAAAGCGGGCTGATGCCGTCCTATGAGGGCGGGGTTTACGGGAATCTAAGTTTTCGGCTGAAACCGGAGAACCGATTTATTATCACTTCTTCCGGGATGAAAGAAACCTCGGCCGCGGAGAGTTTTGTGAAAGTCGACCGGGTCGATCTTGAGCAAAAGATCGTTTACGCCGCCGGTCAACGCGAGCCTTCTTCGGAAAGCATGTTCCATTATTTGATCTATCAAAAGAGGCCGGAGGTCAACGCGGTTTTTCACGGTCATTGCCAGAAATTGCTGGATAATCAGGCTAGATTGGGCTTGGTTTCCACCGAGTGGGAGAAACCATACGGTACAATGGAATTAGCCGATCAGATCATGACTGTGTTGGGTAAGAATGATTTTCTGATCATTAAGAACCACGGTTTCATCTCATTGGGTAAAAATATGGCCGCAGCCGGTGACTTGGCCCTAAAAACAATGGCGCGCTGCGCGTTTGATTAATGCCAATTTCTTCGTTCGGCTCAACTTTTTGATCTTTGCTTCCCGTTTTAACGCCAGGCTTCTACTGCCGCATTTTTGACTGTAAAGAAGCTTGACCGCCGGATTGGCGGTGGTATAACGGGCCCCACGACCGGTCCGATGCTGTTCAAATCTTCGTTCCAGGTCGTTGGTGATCCCTGTGTACAATGCCTGGTTCGAGCATTTAATGATGTAGACGTAATAAGCATGGATCATTTGGCAGGTTTTAAGGAAAGAGCAAAGAAATAACCGATGATCAGAAAGGTGACGATAGGGGAGGCAAATTCAGGGATCGCAAAGCCGAAAGAGCGCAAAAGCATGATCGCTCCCAGGACCAGGATCGAATACATTGCCCCGTTCTTCAGAAAAATATAATTTTTTATTTTGCCGATCCCTTTGATCGTCAACTGGCGGACGACCAGCGCGCCTATCCCGTTGCCGACCAGGATCAGCGGGATGGAAAGAGTGAAGGCAAAAGCTCCCAGGACCCCGTCGATCGAAAAAGTGGCGTCTATGATCTCCAGATAAAGAACCTTGCTGACATCGGTGAATTTGGCGGTCATCAACTTTTTTTCGTTCTCTTCGGCGTTTTGCTTAAAACCATGAGTAATAAAAAAGGCGGTCGAACCGATCACCGCTCCCAGCGCCATTAGGTTGTTGATGCTCAAAGAAAACCAAACGACCGCGGTTAAAATAACCGAAACGATCGCGTAGAACCAGACCCCCTGTCTTAAAAAGAATTTCTCGGTCCGGGGGAGGCCAAAATGTTTTTCTTCCAGGAATAACCAGTGGAGGAAAAGAAAGACCAGGAAAATGCCGCCGCCGGCCAGGAGGATCGGGGCCGATTGCTCGATCGATCCTTTGATCGCCGGGTCGCTGGAAAAAGTGGCGGTTAACGCCCCCCATGGCCCCAGGGCCGGATTGACCGCCCAAACGATCAGCCAGGGGAGAAAACCGCGGACCACAAAGACCGCGAAGAGGATCCCCCAGAATAAAAACCAGCGCCGCGCCCTGGGGCTCATTGTCGTCAGGACTTCAGCGTTAATAATGGCGTTATCGATGCTCGAAATGACTTCAAACAGGATCAACCCGGTGACAATAATAATAGCGGTAAACATTATTAATAATTATACAATAAAGGGGGTAGTTTCAGAACCACTTCTTCTTTTTATAATAAACGAACATGGAGACGACGATGGAGATCGTCAGTCCCCAGACCATATAGTAGCCGTAGCGCCATTCGAGTTCCGGCATATGGCGGAAGTTCATGCCGTAAATGCCGGTGATAAAGGTCAGCGGCATAAAGATGGTCGAGATCATGGTCAGGATCTTCATGACCTCGTTCAATTTGTTGCTTAAGCTCGACAAATAGATATCGAGCATTGAGGACATCGTATCCCTTTCGGTCTCGATCGTGTCAATGATCTGGATGGCGTGCTCATAGAGGCCGCGCATGTATTTTTGTGTCGCCGGCGAGATAAGCTTTGATTCGCCTCTCTGCAGGGAGTTCATGATCTCCCTGACCGGCCAGATCGAACGGCGGAAAAAGAGCATCTCTTTTCGCTTTTTTTGCATTTGGACCAGGGTTTTTTTGCTCGGGTTGGCGATCGTTTCCTTTTCGATCTCTTCTATCTGGTCTCCCATAATTTCGAGAATGACAAAGTAATAGTCGATCACCGCGTCAATGAGACGGTAGGCGAGGTAATCGGCCCTGGACTGCCTGATCTTCGAGCCGGCGGTCCTTAGTCTTTTCCTGACCGGGTCAAAAACGTCCTCTTTAAGGGCTCTTTCCTGAAAAGAGATGACGTAAGTGGGGCCAATGATAAAGCTGACCTGCTCGTCGGCAACTTTGAGGGTCACCTTATTATAAAGGAACATTTTTAAAACGATGAATAAGTATTTTCCATAGTCTTCGATCTTGGGCCTCTGGGTCGGGTCGATGATCTGTTCGTAGACGGCGGGGGCCAGGCCGAAGCAATCGCAAATATTTTTGACCGCTTTATGGTCGTGGATGCTGTCGATGTTGATCCAGGTGACGGTCGGTTTGTTCTTGTAGATAACGCAGGTGTTGAGCGGGATATCCTTCTCGACGAAGTGCTTTTCGTTGTAATCGAAAGCGGTGATCTGGACACTCTTCATGCCGGAATAATAGCAGATCAGCCAATTAAAATACAGATCGCGTTCCAATTGACATTACGAGCGGCTTCCGCTAAATTTAACAACAATGGTCCAGGTTGATGGTCGGTTGTAAGAAAGGCGGAAAATAATGCATCAGTTGAAAATTGCCACTGAATTCTACGCCGAATCTGCCGCTGAAACGGCTTCTTTGCTGGAGACTGACCAGGAAAATGGGCTATTGGAAGACGAAGCGGTCAGTCGCCTTGAAAAATATGGCCGAAATACTATTACTCCGGCAAAAAATAAGCCTGCCTGGTTAAGATTGATCCTGCAATTCAGCCAACCGCTGGTCTACATCCTGATGGTCGCCGCGGTGGTTACTTTTTTTCTGAATGAAACCGTGGAATCGGCCGTGATCTTTGGGGTTGTCCTGCTTAACGCTCTGGTCGGGTATTTTCAGGAAGATAAAGCGCTCCAGGCCTTGGACGCGCTGTCAAAGAGTTTAAAGATCGAGGTCCAGGTGATCCGAGGCGGACGCAAAAAAAAGATCCACTCGGCTGAAGTTGTGCCGGGCGATCTGGTCATGGTCGCTTCTGGAGATAAAATAGCCGCTGATCTGCGGCTCATTCAAGCCAAAGAGTTAAGGGTCAACGAATCGAATTTGACCGGAGAATCCATGCCGGTGGAAAAATCAGTAACCGGTCTGCCGGCCGATACCGTCCTGGCTGACCGGACGAACATGCTTTACGCTTCAACCTTGGTCGCTTCCGGTCAAGGCAAGGCACTGGTCACGGAAACCGGAGATCGCACCGAAGTCGGAAAGATCGCCCGACTGGTCTCTTCGGCCACCGATTTGGAAACTCCTCTGACAAAAAAAATCTCTCATTTTAGCCAGGTCCTCCTATATATCATTTTTATCCTTTCTCTGGTGGTCATTGTTGTCGGGATGTGGCGAGGCAACTCCTTTTTGGATATGTTCATGGCGGCTGTCGCTCTGGCGGTGTCAGCTATTCCGGAAGGGATGCCGGCCGCGGTCACTATAACTTTAGCCATAGGGGTTTCCCGCATGGCCAAACGGAGAGCGATAATTAGAAAACTGCCGGCAGTCGAGACTTTGGGGAGCACCACGATCATTTGTTCCGATAAAACCGGAACGCTTACCGAAAATCAAATGACCGTCCAAACGATTATTACCGGCGACCGGGAATATAAAGTGAGCGGGAACGGCTATAAACCGGAAGGGACAATAATCTTTGAAGATAAAATAGTAGAAGAGGCGCGTCCAGAGACTCCTTTGTTTGAATGTTTAAGAGCCGGGCTCCTGTGCAATGAGAGCCAGATAGTCAAAAAGTCAGAGCGCTACGAAGTGGAGGGGGATCCGACAGAGGCGGCCCTGCTTGTTTCTGCCGGAAAGATAAAACCATTTGCCGATAAAAACCCGGATTTGCCGGACCGTTTGGACGCTCTTCCTTTCGAGTCGGAATTTAATTACATGGCAACCTTGCACAAAGGGGCGAAGGAAAATATTATCTATTTGAAGGGTTCGGTCGAAAAGATCCTCTCGTGCTGTGTCAACAAACTGTCGGAACACGGCGGACCGGTCGATTTTCGGCGCGAGGAGGCCATAAGCCAGGCGGAAAATATTGCCGCCAGGGGTTTAAGGGTAATTGCCTTTGCCCGGATCAACACCACAAAAGAGAGCCTGGAGCGTTCAGACATAACCGGCGCCACCTATTTGGGCCTGCAAGGGATGATCGATCCTCCCAGAGCGGAGGCGATCCAGGCGATCAAGGATTGTTATCGGGCCGGCATTCAGGTGAAAATGATTACCGGAGACCATTTACTGACCGCCAAAGCCATTGCCTATCAGATGGGTTTTTCCGCGCCGGGAAATGAGGAGATCAGGGCATTTTCCGGCCAGCAGCTTGCCGGGATGGAAGATAACGAATTTGAGCGTATCGCGGCGGAGGCGATTGTTTTTGCCAGGGTCACCCCGGAGCAGAAATTGCGTTTGGTCAAAGCCTTGCAAAAGAGCGGAGCGGTCGTCGCGATGACCGGAGATGGAGTGAACGACGCGCCAGCGCTCAAGCAAGCCGATATCGGGATAGCCATGGGGCTGGCCGGGACGGAAACGGCAAAAGAAGCGGCCGACATGATCTTGACCGATGATAATTTTGCCTCGATCAGGTCAGCGGTGGAAGAAGGTCGTTGTGTCTATGATAACTTGAGGAAATTCATTATCTGGACGATCCCGACCAATCTGGCGGAATCGTTAGCGGTGATCTTCGCGGTCTTTATGGGAACGCTGTTGCCGGTTTTGCCGGTCCAGCTTCTTTGGATAAATATGACTACCGCGGTGTTTTTAGGGATGATGCTGGCTTTTGAGCCCAGGGAGCCGGATGTTATGTCTCGGATGCCGCTCCCTCCGGACCTGCCCATTTTAACGAGGACAATGATGGTCAGGACGTTCTATTTTGGCGGACTGCTGGCCATCGGCATGTATTTGCTCTTTTACTTCGAGCTTTCCCGGGGTTCTTCCGTTGAGCTGGCCAGAACGATCGCCACTACGACCCTGGTTGTCGGCGAGCTTTTCTATCTGCTCAATTGCCGCTCTCTTTCCCGATCGATCTTTTCCATCGGCGTTTTTTCTAATCGAGTTCTTTGGGTCGGAGTAACATTAATGATTGGACTGCAGTTCCTTTTTATTTATCATCCGATCATGGAGGTGTTTTTTCATACCAGTCCGCTTGATCCGGGGGCCTGGTTGAGAATTATTAGCCTATGTGTCGGCCTTTTTGTGGTTGTTGAAGCTGAAAAAAAGATTAGAGGCTAAGCTAGACAGCGAATTAAGCGGCCGGTTCATGCCGGAATAGCAGATAATAAGCCCGATTGACAACCAGAAGACGTTAAGTTAAATTTACCCGGTAGACCCAAAAATATCTTTTTGAGGTGAATGTAATAATGAGAAAAACAATGATTTTCATGGCACTTGTTATCTTCTTGTCCCTTTGTCTGGCTGACCGTTCCAACGCGACCGACTATTCCGTCCTTGGCGGCGATTTGAACGTCAATTTTCTGGTCAACGCGACCAGTGTTTCTCTCCTTGACTCTGCCGATTCAATTTATCTTGGGACATTAAAGTCCGAAACAAACATCGGTTTCGGCGGCGAAGCATCGCTGTTCTATCCGGTCGCGCCGTCGGTCAAAGCGGGACCGCATTTTATCTTCAATTATAGTCCGCTCAACTCCAGCTGGCACGCTTTCCAGTTATTCCAAACCTCGCTGGGAGGGATCGTTGATTTTGAGCTTGGCGCCAACTCAATCTCTGCTTATCTTGATTATAATTTAGGGTGGTTCAACGCCCAGCAGGAGATCTCTTCGGTCGCCGGCTCCCCGTCGCCGGCCGGTGATTTCAGCGGCGGTGTTCCCGGATTTTTACTTGGGATCAAAACGCGGACGAACATTACCGAAACGATAGGGGCTGGACTTTACTATCAGGTTGGCAATTTGACCCTGGCCGGCATTAAATACCGGAACAGCAGCAGCCAGGTTCGCTGGATGGACGCGGGGATAAACTTCAGCCAGTTTGGCGTGACGATCTATCTGTAAAAGGGACTATTCGATCTTGATCCCAAAAGAGGTGAGGAGCGATAAAGCTTCAGGGTAAGAGAACCTGGCTCCTTTGACCTTATTCTGGGTTGGGTCGATATAATAATTCCAGGCGCCGGTGAAGTTGGCTTTTTCCAGGTTGGCCTTGCGGAAGGTGCTGTTTTGCAGGTCACAGCCGGAAAAATCCGATTCCCTTAGGTCG
>JAHJKL010000068.1 GCA_018822365.1 Candidatus Margulisiibacteriota bacterium | reverse complement strand
TCTCATTATAAACTTTACAAGAGCACCAATGGCGGATATACTTTCATAGAGGTCGCGGATCTAAGGGATTATATAGACACTCACTAATGGGAGGGAAAAATATGGAACAAGTTTGTCAAAGCTGCAGCATGCCGCTGCGCCGGGAAGAAGACCTGGGCACAAATGCCGATGGCAGTAAGAATCAGGAATACTGCCACTTTTGCTATAAAGACGGCAAGTTTACGGATGGGGTCATTACTATGGAGCAAAAGATCGAAAAACTTGTTGGTATGGCAGCTAAAATGAACATTTCTGAAGCGCAAGCCAGGCAAATGGCGCAAAACATTTTACCAAATCTTAAAAGATGGAAGAAAAAGTAAAAAAGTGATGCGGTAATATGTCAATAGGCAATATTTGGATTAAGTTAATTAAATTAAGCATAAAATGGCACACGGATTCTGATTATCCAAAAGAAACAGAATCGAAACGATCTAGAACTTTGAAATTTAAATAGTTGCGGACCTCCTTTTTGCGGGTGGCTGGTAGAGCTGGTTGTTCTTGAGCAGAAAGAAAACCAATCTCACCAATTTTCTCGCAGTTAGCGAGACCGCACGCTTGTGTTGGTGCTTGGGCACTTCGCCGTGCTTTGATCGATAGTAGGCCTTAAACTCTTCGTTGTGCATTCTCAACGAATTAGCGGCCTCGATCAAGTAGTAGCGAAGATATTGATTGCCGGTTTTGGTCATTCGGGTGTTTTCGGCTTGAAAACCACCGGATTGATTTTTACGCCAGGTCAGGCCGGCAAACTTGGCAAGCTTGTCCTGGGAAGAGAAGGATTTGATGTTGCCGATTTCCGAGAGGATACCGGCACTGTAGACGGGCCCAAGTCCCGGGACAGAAAGCAAGGTATTGGGAAAAGCTTTAAACTCATCGGCGATAGCTTTGTCGACTTCTTTAAGGGAAGCAGTGAGAGCTTTGATGGAGCGCAACGACATGGCCAAAATGAGATTGACGGAGTCGGCCAGAGCGGGGCGGATGCGATATGACTCGCGAGCGACTTTCTTTAAGGCCTCAGCGATTTTACCGGGATTGGGAAAGCGGTTTTTGCCGTGATGAATTACGAATTGGACGAGGTCATCAACCGGCATGGCGGCTAATTCATCGGCAGACAAGTTTTCAGTGATCAAGGCCATACTGGCGGCACCGAAGGGATTGCTAAACGGCTCAAGCGAAGAGAAAGACGAAAACTTGAGGAAGAGATGGGAGAGGAAATAGTTTTTCTCTCTGGAAATTGATTCGACCAGATGAAAGCGATAGCGGGTCAGACGGCGCAAAGGGACATAGGGCTGTTGGACATTGTAGGGTTCAGGGAGTCGGCCAAAGCGAAGACGGTCGGCCACAACAAAGGCGTCAATGTTGTCGGTTTTGTCCTTGTCGGGATAAGCTTTTTTGAAAGCATTGGTGAGTTTGGGATTGAACTGATAGACCAGAGGAGCGAAGGGAGAGATAACCGAAGAGGTCGCCAGAAACTCGACGAGATGAAGACTGTAAAAGGAAGTGGACTCGGCGGCGATTTTAAGGGAATCGAAATTGTTTTCGTTCATAACAGAAACAATTTTGGCTTCCAGGCCTTGAGCGCCGGGGAGATTGTTAGGGAAGGGAAAAGATTTGAGGATAATCTTTCCTTCCTGGTCGAGGAAGCAAGCGGTATTTGATTCTGAATGGGCGTCAATGCCGACGAAAAGGGTCTTTGACATTTAAATCGGCTCCTTTCCCGCAAGAGCGGGGTTAAATTGGGGCGAAAGAGAGGGTCTCTGCAGGTTGCGGGCGCAAACAGCCTCGCCGAATAAGAACTGACCGGCAGAGCGAGTGCAAGCCCCGCTGCTCGCGAGGCGCTCTCTCCGGCCGAACAAGATGCGGGTAAGAATTCCAGTCCCGCAACCGAGGGAAGCAGACTTTCTAAAGAAGTCCCCGATAAATCGGGGCTTCAAGGAGGGAAAGCTTTTCCCTCTCATTCCGCCTCTAGGGGAATGATACAGAGACATTTTGATAAAGTAAATATGCATAGGGTTAAAAGGAACCGCGACTTCAGTCGCAGGTTCCTAAACATATTATACGAGGAGGAATTCGTATGTTAAGAAAGATCGGTTATGGTTTGATCGTTTGGGCAGTGCCTTATATTTCCGCCATCCCTTTACTGGGCTTAATGGAAAGTGATCAGATATTTTTCAAGACTTTAATGATCGTGATCGGCGGGATTACTAGCGCAGTCTGTATTGTGCTCTATTTTAATAAAGTAGAAAAAGATTATTTAAAAGAAGGCATTTGGTTAGGGATTATCTGGCTCGTAGTGAACTGGTTAATGGAT
>JAHJKL010000067.1 GCA_018822365.1 Candidatus Margulisiibacteriota bacterium | reverse complement strand
CTTCAATAACCGCCAAGGTTTCAGCCGCCGCCTTCTCCCAGGAGAACTTTTTCGCTTGCTCCAGTCCTTTGCGGCTTAATTCCCGTGCCATTTCGGGGTCATTCATAATTCGCGACATGGCTTCGGTCAACTGGCCTGTCTTTTGGGGATCGATCAGAATGGCCGCCTCACCGGCAACTTCCGGCATGGAGGAGATGTTTGAGGTAATGACCGGAATGCCGCACGACATCGCTTCCAGGATCGGCAGACCGAACCCTTCGTACATCGACGGGTAAACAAAAAGGGCGGCCAGGTTATAGATCAGCGGCAGGTCGGCCTCGCCAACGTAATCAAGAAGTATAATACCACTTAATTCCTCGGCAAACGATTTTCCCCAACCTTTTTTGCCGCAGAGGACCAGCGGATACGCGGCCCGCAAATCAGGGGGAAGAGCCCGATAGGCTTCAACTAACCGGACGGTATTTTTCCGCGGCTCGATCGTTCCAACGTTAAAGATAAACTTTTCCGGCAGGGAGTACCGCTTACGGACCTCGCTTAGCCGCGCCTGGTCGGTGATCGGCTGGTATTGGCCGCCGACCGCCGGGTAAATGACCTTGATCTTATCCGGCGCAACCCCATATAACCGGATCAGATCGTTCTTAGTGCTTTGGGAAATCGCGACGATCCGTTTTGCCCGCTTAAGCGATGGCGGGAAAAAGGCACCTAAATACGCAAGATTTATCCCGCCGCGATAATACTCCGGAAAAAGCTTGAAGACCAGATCGTAAACAACGATAATCGAGCGGCATGGCAGGAAATAAGGCAAGACGATCGAGGTGGAGAAATAAAGTTCCACCCGGCTAAAAACCAATTTGATCGGCAAATAGATCTGCTCAAAGAGAAGCTTATTCAGCCCGCACGGATTATTGATTTCTTTGATCTCTAAAGATGTTTTTTTTAAACCGGCCAAAAGATCACTGGAATAATGGCCAATCCCAGTTTTTTGCCGGCCGATAAAATATTTATTAAAGGCGATTCTCATCGATCTCCTCGTTTTTTTCAAGCTTGTTCAAGTAACCGATAAAGACGCCGAACATGACCCAAAAAAACGACATCGAATATGAAGGGAAAAAATTCCAGGTCGTTAGAATTGCCACCAAGGAGGACCAACTGCCGATCAACAGAATCGCTTCTTCGTTGCTCCCGGCTTTTCTATAGGTCTGGAAGAACTTTTTAAACAAAACAATGAAAAACCAGGCAAAAAGGATCAGGCCGATCAAGCCGGTTTCAGCTAGCAGTTCAACGTAGATATTATTAGCCGAGGCTTCAAAGCCATAACTGATCCCCAGCACCTGATCAAAATAAAGACCAAAGTTTGACAGCCCAATGCCAAAGACAGGGTTTTGCGCGAACAGCGTTAACGCGCCGTTAATCTGCTCCAGCCGTTCGTCACGCGAATGGGTAACGGAACTGATTTCTCCGCCGAACAGCTTTTCAAACACGACTTGGTTGAAAGCATCGCCCAAGCCGACCGCTTGAATAAAAAGATAGCTCGCCACGAGCAGCGCGCCGATAAAAACCAGCAATTTCGCTCTTTTATTTTTAAACCTCAAGAAAAGCAGTAAAAAGAAAAATCCGCCGCTGGCCAGGAAAGAAATGACTCCGCCGGTCGACATGCTTAAGATCAAAGTCAGTAATTGAAGGCCTAAGATCAAGATAACAATCGCTTTTTTGTTTAAAAAGGAACGGATCTTTGTTTTCGGGGCAAAAAAGAAAGCCAAACCGATCGGAATCAAAGCGGTCATATAACCGGCGAAAAAATTAGGCTCTTTGAAGGTCGCGGTGACTCGCGGGATGAAAAAAAACGAGACCGGCGGTTTTTCGCTCATCGTCGGCAAGACGAGGGCCGGAACTTTAAGCAGGGCCCCTAAAAACAGCTGTAAGCCGTAGAGACAGACCAAGATCGACGAAAAGATCATTATACCGTAGATATTTTTCAGGCTGGCTTTCGACACTATCAAATTGGAAACAAAGATCGCCAACAAAATATTTAACAGTAAATAGAATATCTCGATTATCGGGTTCAGTAAAAAACTGCCGCGGGTGGCGCTCCAATTCGGCATCGATTCAAAAGAAAGCAGGCCGACATAGCTGATGATCACGGTAAAAACGACCCATAAAAAGAAAAAGAGGAGCGGATAAAAGGCGCGATCGATCCTCAATTTTATTTCCCCAGCCACCGCGCCGCGCATAAACCAGAAAAGTAAAAAAAGGACGAATAACATTTCATAAGTTTTCAACGGGACCTTAACGTTTACGACCAATGAATAAACAAATGGAAGAAAAAAAACGATAAAGAAGAATATATTTTTGATTTTCATCTAACGACCGCCTACGAAGCCAGTGTTCGGGCGACTATCTCTTGCCAACCCTTGGCCCAACGTTGCAAATTATATTCCGCTACCACCCTGGCCCGCTGATCTTTTCCTAAAACCTCCCGATCCCGCGCCGCCTTGATCATCATGCCGCACAAGCTTTTTGGTTCGATCTCGGCCAGCAACGTGGGGAGGTCGGGCAAGCCGCCGGCGTTCGTCGAGACAGTGGCAATCCCGCAAGCCATGCTCTCGAGCGCGCTAAGGGAGGTCCCTTCGGAAAATATCGTCGGAATGACCGTCAAACAAGCCGAACCGTAAACCGCCGGCATCTTTTCCCAGGGGACCCCTCCCAAAAAAAAGACTTTTGAGCTTAAACCGTGTTTTTTAACCGCTTGCAGAACTTGCCGGAAGTACGAATAATCGACAATATCTCCGGTCACGACCAGATTGGTTTCCGGATGATGCGTCACGAACAACGCGAAGGCCTCCACCGCCAGATGGATCCCCCGGCCAAAAGAAATATTTCTGGGAACCAGAACAGGATTTAAAGCCTTCAATCCGGCTAAGCCAGGATTAGGGGAAAAATGTTCGGTATCGACGCAATTCGGCAGAAACCATTTATTAGGAGCGATCTCCTGGAACATTTTTTCGCGCGGGTTGATCTTGATCCCCATCTCGCGGAAAAAATTAGTATCATTGGCGACCACGCATTTGGCTCGTTCAAAAGCGAATCGCGCAACCTTTTTCTTTAGCTTATGGTTAAAGGAGCGAGGCGGCTGCCACCACTCAACACCATGAGAAAGAACGATCGTCCGCTTATGCCAGGAAACCGGCAAAAACTGGAGCGGGTAATGGACGATCAAAAGATCCTCAGCCATTAATTGCCTGGTTTTGGCCAGGAGCAAAGCGTTAAAAGCCCAGAGCTCCGAACCCCTCCCCCCCACTCTCAATATTTTGGGCAAACGCGGGACTAAGATCAGTTCATCAGATCTTACCCCCATATCACGCTGATAGACCCGCTGGCTGTACCCGGCATCCTCTAACACCTTATATAGATTAGCCAGATAAGTTTCGGCCCCGCCAAAGATCGGCTTATAATCGGTCGTAACATGGCCGATGTTTTTACCCATGCTTGATCGTTCCCCTTATCCTTTTCCATAAGTCTAGCACAATTTGTTTTCCACCCGGCGGCAAAATATCGTCCAAAAACCTCTGTTTTATTTCCGACAGCAGACAAACGGCCAGCCACTTAAGCCTGATCGGCAAGGGATATTTAACCGGTCCCGAAAAACTGCTGGTTGATGTTTTCATCTGGCCGCCCGGTTCTCCTTCACCGTCCAAACAAAGCGTTTTATAATACTGCGCGAAGCTCAGCGATTTGACGCCGGCCAGCGAGGATGCATAATTAAAGATAAAATCGAGGACCTGGCTATTGTAAGCGATATCGCGGTCGTTCGGATGGCCGTATAATATTATTGGGATCCCTTGCCGGTATTTTTCCTCGATCACCCGCGCGAAATACCGGCACGCCTCGTCAACCGGCAAGCCGGCATAGGCAAAAGAGCCGGAACAGACCGGGTGGATCGGTATCTGGATCACCGTCGACGGTCTGTCCATTACCCTTGGATAAAAAGGAGCACGGTCGTATGCCAGGCCAAACTCCGAGCTGTAATTAATGCCCAGCTCTTCCAGAGCGGATTGAAAGCCTTCGTTCCAAATGCCGTAGGGGGCGACCACACCTTTAACCCTCCGGGGCGGAAGGTGTTTTTCGGCCTCCCGCAAATTATTTATATTTCTCGCCTTGTCCGGATAGACCCGGTGCAGGAAGGCGTGCGACTGCACTTCGACCAGGTCATCATTCAATAATTGTTCCAAACCGGCCGGCGACCCGAGATAATTCCCAACGTTAACGAACCAGGTAGTTTTAACCCCGTATTTTCGGGCAATGTTTAAAAAAGCCTCCTGCCCTTCCTTTAAATAAAGATCGGCATCAACCCGAAAAAGGAAGACGCCTCCATTTTTTCCCGGACGCGTTATCTCACCTTCCCCGATCCGGTTTGACCGGGCGACCCTTTCCGTAATATAAAGCCCGTTGGGGGTCCAAAACCTTTTTCGGATCGTGTTATTTGGCATAGATTGTCTCCCCATCCTTGAGCATATCGTCCAGCGCCCTGACAATCGCGCCGCTATTTAACAAATAAGAGTCCCGCCCGCCGATCTTTGAAGATTTAACGATCCCCTTCTTTTCAAAATACTTTTTCACCCGAGCTAAGACAAACCGATCGTGGTCGATCCGTTTTTTGGCTAGATCATCTCGGTGATAAAAAATCATCATATCAGTTACCTGCCCGGTTTCGTCAATAACGCGAACCGGCAAAGGCCGCTCGGCATAGACCGACAAAGGGAAGTTCGGGTTGAGATCCTCATAAACATGATAAAAAGTGATATACCGGATGGAAACGCCCAAGCAAAGGATATCACCGCTCAATTCCATCAGTTTTTGGTAAGGAGAAAAACGATCAAAAGGTGTTTTTGACTTTTGGTGTTCGCCAACCAAAAAAGCAGCTTGCGGACCAAACGCGGCAATTGAATGCGTCGGGTGACAGCTTCTAAGAACGCCGGACCGACGCCTGAAAGTTTCAGATATTTCTCCCAGTCTCGAGGGGGACCTGCGGCAATCAAAAACCCCGCCCTGCTCCGGCGACCAGCCAAAGGCCGGCATGGCCAATGTTCCTTCCGGCCCCAATACTTCCAACAAAGCTTCGATTACCGCCTTCGCTCCACCTTGAACAAAGCCCAACCGGCTTAATGAACTATGGACCAAAAGGACCGATCCTTTTTTCACCCCTAATTCCCGCAAACCGTCGACCAGCATCTCCCTGGTCAGTTTATCCGCCTTCAGGTACTCATATTGCCATTTTACCCTGGCCGGCAGGCGTAAAAGATTTTTACCCAACTCTTTGATCCCTGGCGGCAGTTTGTCTATTATAGGGAATCGTTTTTTAGGCGTATTGATCACTGTTGCTCCCAGGCGACCTTGAATTGTTCGGCAACATGCACGATCCCGATCTTTTGCCTGCCCTTAATGATATTTTCACGCTGTTTCCGGTACCGATCAGCACTATCATTATTTAATATATCGATCAAAGTCTTCTTTAATTCATCATAACTGTCGCACAAATAACCGATATCTCCCAACAGATCAAAATAATGATCAAAAAATTGGCTGCGCAGCGCAATAATTGGTTTACCGAAGGAAAACGCATCGAATAACGCGGCGCTGATCCTAAACCGGTAAGCTTGTTGATCGTAAAGAAACACAGCGTAATCGATCCCCTCCGCCTGCTTCTTATATTCCTCCCAGGCCAAGGGCCTGTCCGGCGAAGTGATCACGACCTTGGAACGATCGACCTGCCGGATCTTATTCTCTGCCAGATGGCCGATCAAGGTAAATTTTCCTTTTTGCCTGGTCGTCTGGCCGTCAACTTCTGCCGCTGCCCGAAAGAAAAGATCGATCCCTTTTTCCAGATTGCCGGAGCCAAGCGCCCCAAAGACTATTTTTTCTCCCCCCTCCCGAACGTCGCCCGGTACCACAAAAAAATAAGGAAGATCAAGCACGCTAAGATGTTTCTCTACACCAGGAAGGGCCAGGCATAATTGTTTTTTGATCGGCTCACCCAGCACCAGATAACGCAGGCGGTTCGAATTCATCAGCGCCATGACCGGCCGGAACCACAAGATCAACGGCCAGATAAAATACCATCGTTTAGGCGGCCCGTTTATTTGGGCCAGAACATTGTGGGGAATGAGATACACTTTGATCTTCCTGAAGAATAACATCAATATTTTGATCGCGATCAATCCCGGGCTAAGGATCGAACAGAAAAGAAGGCGGTCGGAACCGGTCCGCGAAGCGGCCGCAAAAAACCGGTAAAACAGGAACAGGTCGGGGAGCAGGCGCAAGATCTCGCGGCGGCGGCGCGGCTGGACCGACAATTCCTGAAAAACTACCTCTTTGATCCCGTGTTGTTCAAGCCTGGCCCTGACCTGGCCGATCTGTCCGGTCTCGGCGGCGAAGGTGATCGGCTCGGCGGGGTAAGCGCCGCGGATCGCCGCGATCAGGGCGGCGTTGACCTCGGCGTGCTCAAATCCGACGCAATTGGGCTCGCAAACAAGGATCATAAACGGCTCCTGACGATCTTGAAGAGTGTCCCAATGATCGCCGCCAACCTGAATCGCGGACGCGGTTTTTCGAACAAAAGCCGATGCTTTTCGGCCGCCGCAGGCCAGGTCTGGGTCAAGGCATACATATAAGCTCGTTCCAGCATCGACTGGGCCGCTTGCGGATTTTTAAGATGAAAAGCGATCCGTTCCGCCAATTCCACCGGTATGCCGCAGATCTCGTTCATCTCTTTGGCTCCCGGGACCATTTCCAGGTAATCCTTTTTTAACGGGTTAGAATAAATACTAAAGACCAGGCGACGACAGGCCATCGCTTCAAGATTAGCCAAACAAGCGGATAAAAAGGCGTACTTATGCTCCTGAATAACCGTTTCAACTTCTTTGGCAACGCCCAGATATTTGACGGGCAACCCGCGCTCCTTGATAAAACTGTCGATCTTTTTCATTAGTTCCTGGTCTTTAACAACTCCATAGATATCCAGTTTAAGCTGGAAATCGTATTTTTCCTTTAAGATGCTCAAAGCTTCCAAATATTCCCATAAGCCTGTATCCTGCTGGATCCGGCCGACAAAAACAGCCGAAGGTTCGCCTGGAGGATCGATCTCCTTTGTCGGCCGTTCACAGCCGCCATAAACGACGAAATCAGGCTCGGTCCCATACCATTTGGCAATGTAATGACCGCCGCAAATATTCCCCCAGGTAATTAGTTCAACCAGTTTGCGGCGCAGGATGATCGACTCGGGAACCGGAAAAAGGCCTTCATGCCCAAGAAAAGTGACAAAAACCGGTTTCCGGAAGAACAGGAGGCGGAAGGGCAGATACCAGAGGAGGACCGTGTTATAGTCGAATCCGTGGACCAGATGAGCGGCCAATATTTTTCTTATATTTTTCAAAAAAAAGATCCAGATACCGAACAAACCATTTTCCGGAAAACGTTCGATCCTAACCCCGCCAACCACTTCCACCGCAGGATGGGCGGGATCGCGCTTTGGGGTCCAGACGGTCACCTCATAACCGGAGGCGGCTACCCCTTCCGCGACTTTTTGATAATATTTTTCACCGCCGGCAAAAGGATAATAGCTCGGGCAGAGAAACAACGCCTTTTTCATTTCAAAATATGCCGCCTGGCCGCCCCCAGCCCAAAACGGACCGAAAAGTAAGGGTTATAAATAAAAGAGCTGAAAGCGGCCGCCAAACCGCGCCAAAGCTGTCCATTTAAAAAATATCGATAGCTTAGCCGCAGATAGATCCTGGCCAGAGAAGAGTGGTAAAGAAAATATTTATCCAGCGGATAGCGGGAGTTATATCCAGCAAAATGTTTTCGCACCACCCTGATCTCATTATCAAAAGAGGTCTGAAAATCATGGCTTAGATTGTTCTTATGGATACGGTATTCCCCCAATGTTTCATTCAGGAAAAAAAACTTCTTCCCCTTCGCGGCCAGCCGAAGCCAGGCCTCGTAATCCTCAACGTGGACAAAACTTTTGTCGCCGTCAAACCCTCCGATCTCGTCCATCGCCCTTTTCTTAACGACCGTCGCGCTCCCGAGCACGCAATTCCCCAGCAAAAGGGAGCGAAAAACATCTTTGCCGTCCGGACCGACCCGCAGGACATCACCCGGCTTGCCATGGACCATAGTCAAAAGATCGTGCGTGACCAGATCGATCTCAGGGTGATCGGCAAAAACCCTCATGACTTTAGCCAGCTTCTCCGGATACCAGGAATCATCGGAATCAAGGTAGGCGACATATTCACCGCGAGCCAGTTTTGTCCCGGTGTTGCGCGGCCCGGCGACCGACCCGGTATTTTGCTGGTA
Source organism: Candidatus Margulisiibacteriota bacterium (assembly GCA_018822365.1). NCBI lineage: Bacteria > Bacillati > Candidatus Margulisiibacteriota > Candidatus Margulisiibacteriota bacterium. The sequence goes on along the minus strand of JAHJKL010000067.1, from coordinate 2,497 downwards.
ATGATAGCGCAGTTTGTCCCAAGAGAGTTTTTCAACAACCTCTTTGGTGTTATCGGTTGAACCGTTATCGACCACGATCACTTCATAATCCGGATATGTTTGCGCCTTGACCGAACCAAGAGAATCCGGGAGGAAATGAGCATGGTCATGAGCGGCAATAACGACCGAAACCCGGGGGGTCATTTTCCAAGTTCCTTGAACATGGCCCCAACGTATCGGTCGATCGCCTCTTCCCAGGAAGGGAGGGACTTCAACCCCAAATATTTAAGGTTCCAATTATGGAGGATCTCGCAATTAGGAACATTCGCTTTCCGCGGGAAAGCGCTGGAGTCGACCGCTTCAACCGCTGTCTTCAGGCCGCAGCTTTCAACGATCTTTTTGACATAATCGGCCCGGCTCCCGCCGCCGGAATTGGTCACGTGGTAAAGTCCAACTACTTCAGTTTTAATTATCTCGTCAATCTTTGCCACCAGGTCGTCGACCAGGGTCGGTGTCCCGAACTTATCTCCGGCTGATTTCAAAACCGGGGTCTTTTGCGCTTCCAGATAGCGCTGGTAGACGAAATTTTTCTTATGCTTGACACTCCCGCCAAAAAGCCAGCCGGGACGAATAGCATAGGTTTTTGGATTCTCCCGCATAGCAAGGACTTCCCCTTCATACTTTGATCGGGCGTAAACGGTCTTCAAAACGACCGGATCATATTCGGAATATGGTTTGACCTCGTCGCCGAAATAACCGCAGGAGCTGATGTAGACCAGCTCCGATTTTTGTTTGGCACAGGCCATGGCCATTTGAGCCGAGGCCCAACTGTTCAATTTATAAGCCGACTCCGGATCGTTCTCGCTGGCGTCAACATGAAGACAGGCGGTATAAAAAACGTAAGCAGGCTTAAAGGCGGCAACCGCCTCCGCCACCGCCGTCCTATCCAGAACATCGAGCTCGGCGTGGGTCGGCGCTTTGACATCGGCCCCGGCCGCCAGATAATAAGCCTCAAGCGCGGTCGCCAGCATCCCCTTTCCCCCGGTTATCAAAACTTTTTTCTTCATCGGTGGACCAGGCTCCAGTCGTATTTAATGTGGCACTTGAGCGGATCGTAGCGGAGCATTTCGTTCGCTTCATGCGGCTCGGTCGCGCAATTGGCGACGATCGCCGGCTTCACGCCAATCGTTTTGTAGCCGTTGACCACGCCGACCGGGATCCGGACCAGCTGGTAGTTGTCCTCACCGGTAAAGATCTCCATCAGTTCCCCGTAGGTCTTGGAATCTTTCCGTTCATCGTACATCACCAGCTTGATCATCCCCTGGATGACGGCGTAAAACTGGGTCTGTTTGGTGTGGAGATGCCAGCCCTTTATCACCCCGGGATAAGCGACGGAAAAATAAACTTCGCCGAATTTCTCGAAGTGCGGATCAGTCGTCCGGAGCATGTGCATGATCATCCCCCGCTCGTCCGGAATCTTTTTCAACGGAATAATTTTAACTCCTTCGATCATGATTTCCTCCTTATTTTTTCAACTCGGAAACCCGCGAATAAACTTCGCGGTTTCCTCGTTCATTTAACCCAATAGAAATCTTTATCGAGCAAGCCTTCTTTCTGCAACAGGGCCAGGTGCTTGAGCCGGATAAACTTCTCCCCTTCAAAAGCTTTAAGGTCAAGGTTGTTCCGCTGGTAAGCGGCATACAGCTCTTCAACCCCTTTCAAAACGTTCCAGGTCGGCTTGAAGTAATCTTTCAAAACGGTATTGATCTTGGTGAAATCGACTTTATAGGTCCGGGTATCGGCCCCGTGCTCGCCGGTATATTCGACGCTGCAACCAGGAATGATCTTTTTGACCGCGTCAGCCAGCTCTTTGACCTGATAATTTTCGCTATTCTGGCCGACGTTGAAAACCTGTTTATGGACCAGCTCTTTAGGGGCTTTCAGGGCGGCAATAAAGGCGCGGCTGAAATCCTGGATATGGATCAGCGGCCGCCAGGGGGAGCCGTCGCTCATGATCTTGATTTTCCTGGCGGTGTAACCCCAGGCGGTCAGATTGTTGACGACCAGATCGAGGCGGAGAAGGGGGGAAGCCCCGTAAACCGTGGCATTGCGCATAAAGACCGGAGAGAAATTGGCATCAGCCAGCGGCGCGACCCCTTGCTCGGTCCCGATCTTCGATTTGGCGTAAGCGGTCACCGGATTGAGCGCCCCGGTCTCGTCGATCGCCTTCCCCTCTTCCGCGATCCCGTAAACACTACAGGAAGAGGCAAAAATGAACCGCCTGACCCCAGCCTGCCTGGCCAGTTTGGCGCATTTGATCGAAGCGTCCAAATTAATGACCTCGGTGATCCCCGGGTTCAATTCACCGATCGGGTCGTTGGAAAGACCAGCCAGGTGAACAACAGCGTCAATTCCCTGAAAGTCGGCCAATTCAACCTTGCGGATATCTTTGACGATCTGCCTAAACTTTGTTTTTCTTTTTTCAAACTCGCAATCGTCAAAATAATTCGAGTCGAGG
>JAHJKL010000066.1 GCA_018822365.1 Candidatus Margulisiibacteriota bacterium | reverse complement strand
AGAGAAATTGGCATCAGCCAGCGGCGCGACCCCTTGCTCGGTCCCGATCTTCGATTTGGCGTAAGCGGTCACCGGATTAAGCGCCCCGGTCTCGTCGATCGCCTTCCCCTCTTCCGCGATCCCGTAAACACTGCAGGAAGAGGCAAAAATGAACCGCCTGACCCCAGCCTGCCTGGCCAGCTGGGCGCATTTGATCGAAGCGTCCAGATTAATGACCTCGGTGATCCCCGGGTTCAATTCACCGATCGGGTCGTTCGATAGCCCGGCCAGGTGAACAACAGCGTCGATTCCCTGAAAATCAGCCAATTCAACCTGGCGGATATCTTTGACGATCTGCCTAAACTTTGTTTTTCTTTTTTCAAACTCGCAATCGTCAAAATAATTCGAGTCGAGGCCGACAACTTCAAACCCCTGCTCCAGGAGCATCGGGCACATAACGTTGCCGATATAACCGTTATTGCCGGTGACCAGTATCTTCATTGCCATTTCCTCCAAAATGCTTTATTTTTATTCCACAAGTTATTCAGGTGCTCGGTCTCCCGAACGGTGTCCATACATTCCCATGATCCCTTGTGATCGTAAACCATTAATTGCTTCTCTTCAGCCAGTTTTTCCAGCGCCCCCAGTTCAAAGTCGCACGCTTCGTCTTCGGTTAAATAGTCAAAGATCTTCCGGTTGAGGACAAAATAACCGCCGTTGATCAAACCGGCCGAGGCCTGTGGTTTTTCGGTAAATTTTTTCACCTGACCGTTCTCAACGATCAAGTCGCCAAAACGGGATGGTGGCCTGACCCCGGTCAACGTCCCGATTTTACCATGTTTATTATGAAAGGCGATCAGCTCATTGAGATCAACATCGGCAATCCCGTCACCGTAAGTCAACATGAACCTGTCACCGTCAATGTACTTCTCGATCTTCTTGATCCTGGCCCCTTTGAGGGAATTAAGCCCGGTATCGACCAGGGTCACTTTCCAGTCAACTTCGTCGGCCTGGTTGTGGTATGTCACTTCCCGCTTGCCGTCAAGCTTGATGGTAAAATCGTTCATCCTGACGTTGTAGTGGTAGAAATAATCCTTGATCATATCCCCTTTATATCCGAGACAGAGAACGAACTCGTTAAAACCATAATGAGCGTACCCTTTCATGATGTGCCAGAGTATCGGCCGGCCGCCAATCTCGACCAGCGGCTTGGGACGCACTTCAGTCTCTTCCCTCATCCGGGTCCCTTTTCCGCCGCACAGGATCACGACTTTCGGTTTGATCATAGTTTCCTCCTATAAGTTATAGATATCCGGCTTGTACCGGTCAAGATTCTTAGCGATAAAATCGATCGTCTCTTTCAACCCGTTCTCCAGCGAAGTTTTGGGCTGCCAGCCGGTAAAATCCAGCGCTTTTTTATTATCGCTGATCAGTCTCATGACTTCGCTTTTTTCCGGCCTGACCCGCTGTTCATCGCTGATAATTTCAACTTTTGTTCCCATCAAGCTGATGATCCTGTCTGCCAATTCCCCAACCGTCACCCCGCTCCCAACCCCCAGGTTGATCACTTCACCGTTGCTTTTTTCGCTCTCGGCAATTTTGACGAAGCCTTCAGCCGTATCTTTAACGTAGGTCAGGTCGCGGACCGGGGTCAGGGAACCAAGCTTGATCTTTTTCGCCCCCGACGCGATCTGGCTGATGATCGTCGGAATGACCGCCCGGGCCGATTGCCGCGGGCCGTAAGTATTGAACGGGCGGCAGGTCGCCACCGGCAGGTTGAAAGAGCGGTAAAAACTTTCGGCGATCATGTCGGCGCCGATCTTTGAGGCCGAGTAAGGCGACTGTCCCTGGAGCGGATGTTTTTCGTCGATCGGGACGTAAAGAGCGGTCCCGTAAGTTTCGCTGGTCGAAGTGTGGACAAACTTGGCAACTTTTTGGTCGCGGGCCGCCTGCAGAACGTTGAGCGTTCCCATAACGTTGGTGGAAACATACGATTCGGGAGAATAATAGGAATACGGGATGGCGATCAGCGCCGCCAGATGAAAAACGACATCAATCCCGTCCATCGCCTGCCGAACATTATAAGCTTCGCAAATATTACCGGTAAAGATCTCGATCTTGGCCAGTTCCGCTTTCGGCAAGGTTTCCAGCCAGCCCCAGTTGTTAAATGAATTATAAAGGACAAAAGCGCGGACATCGGCCCCCATTGAAACCAACTTTTCGACCAGATGACTGCCGATAAAACCTTCCGACCCGGTCACCAATACTTTTTTTCCTTTTAAATTCATCTTCACCGCTCCTTCTTTATTCATTTTTCAATAAATCGCTGATCAAGCTCTTGGGAAGACGAACCAGCCGATCAAGGATAATAAGGTCATAAATCGAATTGACCATCCGGGAATCGTGGAAATCCAGCTCGCGATAGCCAATCTTCGCCCCGGGACCACCACGCCATCTTTCGCTCGCCAGATTGTAAGCATAAATGCCGCCCAACTCTTCATATTTCTTAATCGTTTGTTGTCTGGTCGTTCGTTTTTTATCGATCATCAACGTAAGCTCGGCCTTAGTCACTTCCCAAAAATAATTCCGATGTCCAAAGAGCGGGATCACCAAATCGCAATCCTGCGCTTTATCAGCAAAATCACGGATCAGTTCTTTATCTTTAAATGGAGCGTTAGGATATAAATTTATTAAAATATCAAACTTTTCCCCTTTCGCTCTAAAAAAATTCAAGGCTTCATCAATGATCGGCTCCATAACAACACTATTGGAAGTCAATTGTCCGGATCTAAGAAAGGGGACTTCAACTCCCAGCGATTGGCAATAATCCGCGATTATCTGATCTTCAGTGGAAACGATTAACCGGTCAATGAATTCACATGATTGCGCCGCTTTAATGGTGTAATAGATTAAAGGTTTCCCCCCCAGCTCGCGCATATTCATCTTCTTTAAACCATCATTGCCGCCCCGAGCCGGAATCATTGCTAATACTTTTTTTCCTTTATACATTATTATTATTTTATCCGTCCTTCGGCGCGCAATAAGTCGGTCAACCCGGCCGCAAAATCAAACCGCGGTTGCCAGCCAAGCTCATTTTTAGCCTTACTAATGTCAGCAACCGTATCCATAATATCGTTTTTTCTGGTTGTCCCGGCCGATTCAATCGGTTTCCGGCGGCCACTAAGCTTGAAGATCAGCTCCAGCGCTTCACCAACCGAGTAAGAAACCCCACATCCCAGATTATAGGTCCGCGTTCCCGGCGCGTTCGACCGGCAGGCGCGCCACATCGCTTCGACCACGTCCTTTATATATATGTAATCCCGCTTCGGCTTAAGGTCGGCCACTTTAATCACCGGTGATTCCGAATAGAGCTGGGCAATGACCGAAGGAATTAGGAACCTGGGACTCTGCCCCTGACCGTAAACGTTAAAATTCCGCAAGATAGAAGCGGCCAGACCGAAATCTTCGCTATAGGCGGCAACCAGCTGTTCACCAATAAGTTTGCTCCGGCCATATGGGTTATTGATCATGACCGGATGAGTTTCATCGATCGGCAGAGTTTGCGGCTGACCGTAAACATACGAGCTGGAATAAATTATCCGCTTCACTTTGTTAAGACGGCAATATTCCAGGAGGTTTAAGGTCCCAACCAAATTGTCCCGGTAGATCGGATACGGCTGTTCAAAGGCGGTCTGGACGTTCGTGTTAGCGGCAAGATGAACAACAATCTCCAGCGGCGGCAGGGCCAGCGTCTGTTTCTGGTCGAGTAAATCGTGGCCTAAAGAGAGGTCGCATTCAACGATCTCAACCGTTTCCGTGCGGAGGCGTTCGATCAGCGCTCGGCCGATGAATCCGGCGGAACCGGTAATCAAGATTTTATTTGCCATTTTCAATCTTCTCCAATAACTCTATCGCTTTTTCGTAATCTTCGGCCCGGCCGATATCAAACCAGAATCCCTTGATCTTATGAGTAATAACTTTTTCCCCTTCAACGGTCAGAAGCTTTATGACTTCGGGAAAATCGATCCGCTGGCCTTTGATATGCTTAAAAACTACCGGAGATAAAACGTTAATCCCGGCGCTGATCAAATACTCTTCGACCGGTTTCTCTTGCACTCCGATAAATTCACCTTTCGGCCCGCTCTCTACCACCCCATACGGAACCTGCATGGCGTAATCTTTGACCCCCAGGGTCAAGGCGGCCCCCGCTTGTTCATGGCCGGCCGCCAGCGCGGCGACGTCGACCCGGTTAATGATATCGGCATTAATGACCAGGAACGAGCCGGACAGATCTGTTTTTATTTTATGAATCCCGCCGATCGTCCCGGATTTGGCGTCTTCTTTTACCAGTTTGATCGTCACGCCGTATTTCTTTTGGTAATCGAGGCAGACCTGGAATTTTTCGTGCTGATAAAAGACCAAAATAAAGATCTCTTTGATCCCCTGCTCCGCCAGGCCGCGGATAATATATTCGATCACCGTGTAATCGCGGAGCGGGAGAAGCGGTTTAGGAATCGCGTAAGTTAACGGCCGCAAACGGACCCCTTCTCCACCGGCCATGATCACCGCTTGCTTGATCATTTTATTTTCCTCGGATGGCTGGGACCAGTCTTATATTCCAATCCATATTTGGCGGCGATCTGTCGGCCGGTCGCTTCGACCAGTTCGGTGTTATCGCTCATGCTCGCGCCGTGGACCCGATATTCGAACAGCGGCTCGGCCAGGTGCCGGCCAACGATCTTGTTTTTCATCAGCCGAAGGATGAATTCATAGCTCTCCAGCGTCGGTAATTTTTCGTCATACAGGCCGATCCGGTCAAAAAGTGAGCGTCTAAACATCGTCCCGCCGCTTAAAAAATCTCCCCGGCCAAGGAGCTCGTCACGATCAAAGGCGGGCAGTGTTTTACGGACCGTTTCTCCGGTCTCTTCAATTAAATAGTTGTAATCTGGATAAACAAAATCGACCGGTTCATTATCCAGAACGGCCGCTTCTTTGGCCAGGAGCCCTGGATAGAAAATATCATCGGCATCGAGCCGGATCACATATTCCCCCCCGGCATTTTTAATCCCAATATTACTGGCATTCGCCAATCCCTGTCCGGTCTGCTTGATGATCTTGATCTTATCCCGATAACCGGCTAAAACCTGTTCGGTGCTGTCGCCCGACGGCCGATAAACGACCAGAAGCTCAAAACCCGGATAGTCCTGCACCAGGGCGCTGTCGAGCGCCCCTTTCAGGTATTGTCCATAGTTATAACTGGTTATGATTACGCTAACCTTCACTTATATCATTCTCCAATTAAGGATCTCGTCCTCGTTAATGTTGGCCTTGGCTTCGCGCCCGACGATCTGCTCCAGGAAACGGGGATAGATCCCGGTCCCGGGACGCTTGCAGGCAAGCATCGCCGCGGTGATTTTGGTCCCCTTTTTGATCGGTTTGACCGCGACGATACTTTTCCGCGCTAAGGCATGAGCCTTGGCTTCCGCTTCATAAAAGCCGCTCAAGTGACTGCCGATCGCCGACTCGACCCGGCGAACTTCCTTCATGAAACCGGGCAGTTCATCCGCGCTTAAAGAAAGACCATGGTCGGGACTGTCGGGTAAACTTTTATCGACGGTGTAATGTTTCTCAATCGACCGCGCTCCCATGGCGACCGCCGCCAGCGGGATCAACGTCCCCAGGGTGTGGTCGGAATAACCGACCGGGATCTCCGGGAAGATCTGCTTTAAGCGGAGCATCTTGGCCAGGTTAGCGTCTTTATCCCTGCAGGGATAGCTTAAAACACAGTGTTGAAGAGCGACCTGCTTGTTCCCGGTCTGAAAGATCGTCTGCAGGGCGTCTTCAACTTCGCCGATGGTGCAAGCCCCGGTCGAGAGGATGATCGGCTTGCCGGTCTCGGCAACCAACCGGATCAGCGGGAGATTGGGAACTTCGGCCGAAGCGATCTTGTAAAAATCGACGTCGAGCTTGATCAGGAATTTCGCGCTCTCCATGTCAAAAGGAGAGGAAGAAAAAGCGATCTTCAGCTTTTTAGCGTACGCTTTCAGTTCGGCATAAGCTTCCTTGGGAAGAGAATCTACTTTTTTTAACATGTCATACTGGCTGCCGCCGCCGTCGGTATCGAGCTTTGAATCCCAGTAGCGCGGCGCTTTCCGGGTGCTGATCCCCCCGGCGGTGTAAGTCTGGAACTTGATCGCGTCGGCCCCCCCGTCTTTAGCGGTCTTGATGAGGTCTTTTGCTCTTTGAACATCATTATTATGGTTAACGCCGGCATCGAGCAGGATCACGCAGTGGTGATCCCCCCCCAGTTTAACGCCGTTCCCAAGATTGATCGCTCTTTCCATATTAGCCTCCTATTTTTTTTGGTTTTTAATAAACTTTACTTTGTTTTTTAATTTGCTTGAGAAATCATACAATTTCTTAATAAAACTTTTTAAAGTCTTCTTAACAAGATAAGCTATAAGCTTTTGCGGATGCCGCTTATAAACTAGATATCTCCAATTATCATGAATTCGAATAAGCGTTTTTTGATATTCTCCGGGAAAATTCAATATTGACTCTCTTCGCTCGCTGCTGAATTTTTCATAAGCGCTTTCATTCACCATTCCTTTCGCAAAACAATAATCCCCAAGTTCCGTCCCTCGATATGGATAAAAAATATTTACACCACTTGAAGTGGGATTGATTTTAGCGTTAAGCTCTATTGTTTCCCATATTTCTTTTTCGGTTTCATGCGGAAGGCCAATTATATTAATAGCGTTTGAAATTAACTTATATTTTTTGAATAATGCATACGCATTAATTATTTGTTCATTAGTAATATTCCTTTTCATTATTTTGTTCCTGATATATGGGCTTCCAGATTCAACTCCGCAACTCACCCAAATGCAACCAGCATGCTTCAAAAGCCTCATCAATTCTTCATCAACCAGGTTTACTCTTAATTGACAAATGAGCGGCAATCTTATCTCTTCCGCGTACTTTTTACAAAACTCCCTTGTCCATTCTTTATCCAAGCCAAACGTATCGTCTCCTATGAACACTTTCTTGATTGAAAATTTACCTATAAGCTGTTTAATTTCTATAATGCAGTTTTCTGGGCTTCTAAACCTTGGCTTATTTACTGGCATATTATAAGT
>JAHJKL010000065.1 GCA_018822365.1 Candidatus Margulisiibacteriota bacterium | reverse complement strand
CATTCATTTTATCAAGTAAAAACTCGCCATCGGAACGCACTTCAACCAAGGCATCGACACCAGTTATCCCTTGCCAATCCCAATCGGCGGCATTGAGGTTAAATGTTAACTCATATATCGGCTTATTTTCAGATAATTCAAACGTTTTATAATCTGATTCACTGTTAATAATTGTATGCGCTTGGCCATTATCAAAGCCAAGCATATCTTTTGACGGCCGATAACAATGCGAATTAAATTTAACCTTAATTTTTCCAAATACACGATTAAATCCCCGATGCATCAAACCGGCAAATGGAATATATGGATAAGCGGTCAACCGCTGTTTCCCCTGGGCGGCAAGGGTGTAGGTTAAATTTTTAACCGGATGGAAACTGCCAAAGCCTTTGGCCTCAAAATAAAACGGCGATTCTCCGTCCGCTAAACGAATCTTTTTCAATCCAAGGCCGTCGTTATAATCAATTTCTCCGCCAAGCGGCGCCAGAGAGACCAGCTCTTCATTCCTGGCAAAGGAGACGACCTTAATCCCGTCAATAATTTCGGTTTTGCTCCCCGACCCGTCTTTGGCGGTGGCGGTTAAAATGATCTTATAATTTCCACCGGTCACTATCTGGGACGAATCGCTGTCGGGATAATTCCCGCGCCAAACAACCGCGTCTTTTCCGGCGGCCAGGCTGGCGACAAATTCGCCGTTCTCCTTCTCAACCCGCGCGGTTATAACCGAATCCTTGGACACATTGTAGAAAACCGAAACCCGATCAGGAACGGAAAGAGAACTAAACTCTTTATTGGTTATTTCTTTGACCTTCAATTCAAACGGCGTGGTAACGTTAACCACCGCCTCATCCGAAGCCAGGCCTCGCCCATCAGCCCCCTCGGCAATTACCCTAATAATATAGCTCCCGTTATCAACATAAGCCCCCGTATCCAGGTGACCATCCCAGTCAATCCCGGAAGGAGGCTGAACCGCGGTCGAAGAAGAAGTCTTCCCCATTTCAGCAAGATTAACCAGTCGTTGGCCGGTGACATCGATCACGAGCGGCAGGAATTGCTGGGTTTGTTTAGTAATCCCCAGGTAGACATTGTCGGCGTAGATCGAAGGGGAACCTGGGTCCTCATCAAGCTTGGGGGTGATCATCAGCTGGCCGCCGTCAGCGGTAAAATCGAAGCCCCCCTCCCCGCCGGAAATCGTTTTGTTCCAGCTGATCATGCTCCCGACAGTGGAAACAGAAGAGTTGCCGCCAATTACATTAACAGTCCCCCCCATCGCGATCAAACTACCACTGAATTTATGGCTGGAACCATCGGCCGACCAACGAATATGGTAGCCGGATTCATCGCTCCAAATAAAGTAGCCAAGATCGGTCCCCGGCTTATAGTCGGGCTTACCGACAAACGGAGCGCCGGCAATGTTGGGGAAGTATTTGAAGAAGACAGGAGTCAAGGCATCAAGGGATCCAGGTATCGAGGAGCCCCTTAATACCTGCAGTATTTCCACATAAACATTGGCTGGTTTGACGCTGTTGATGAAGCCGATCGGGAGTTTAACCGAATCATCGGCTCGAAAGTCGACGTTTGAAGCAAGGGGGTTGAGTTTAACGTATGGGGAGGTCGCCATGGTTGAAGCAAATGAATTATTATTGACTTTGACGACCCTGGTCGCGGCGAGCGATTCACCGTTAGCTTCATCAACCACCACCATGATAGTGTATTCCCCATTCTCCAGCCCATTGGTGTTGAAATATGCCAGGGTCGCGTCATTTTGCAGAGGCCGCAAAGAGACATTTGTCGGAGTCCCGCCCGCTCGATTGATAAGAGGGACTTCGAGGGCGGCGGTTTCCCAGCCCTCACCCTTTTTATAGTAAAAACTGTACTGCTTAAACGGTTTATCATTTGACCAGTCGGGGTCCATGGCGGTACCGCGGATGGCAACCAGCCCGGAGATTTCGGCGTCTTCCGCCGGGAAAGAGATGCTAGGGGCGATCCCGTCTTTAACGCACGATGAATACGCGGTCGAGCTGTTGCCGACATCATCGGTCGCGGTAATTTGGAATTTGTAGGCCCCTTTGGGGAGAGGGATCGAGGCATCAAGGGATCGAGCGGCGTTCCAGGAGAGCTTGTTTTCTTCGTTAATCAAACCAGGAGCGTTTTCAAAAAAATCGACCTCCTGACCGGTATTAACATTAAATACTTTTACTTTCACCTTGACCCCTTGATCCCTTTTATTCCCTTCCGCGTCGTTATTTTCCGACAATTGATAAGATAGTGTTGTTTTATAAGCATTGGCGCCGATGTTGGTCAAAACATATGGGTTGGCTATTTGTCCAAAAATGGTTGGCGGGGTCCGATCGATCCGGATCGCTTCAAGAGTGCGGGGGGGGCTTTCGTTCCCGGCATCATCGCGGGCGATTACTTCGACCCGGTAGAGGCCGTCTTCGGGTCCGGGATTGAAAGAGTTATTGAAGGGCCAGGAGTAGGAAGCGGAAAAGCTGTAAGCATTAAGCGGGGAAGTATTTGCTTGCGTTAAGTACGCCGTTGTTTTTTTATTAGATTGATTGTTGAGCTTGATGATAACCTGCGCTTTTTCGCTGACGTTAGCGGTCAATTTCAT
>JAHJKL010000064.1 GCA_018822365.1 Candidatus Margulisiibacteriota bacterium | reverse complement strand
GGGTTAAATAGCGGGGAAAATAGTAAAGTAAAAACCGAAATTATAAAGGTTACCCCGATTGGAATTTGTAAAAATGCTTCATTGAATGAATAATATGAAACTACCAGCAGATAGCCCGCCAAAAGAGCAAAATAGCCGGCGCGCCAGCGCCGAAAGCTCTCACCTAAAACCAGTGGGTCGCTGGAAACAAGGAGCAGATGGAGGATGATCAAAGAAGGCCAGAGGTCATAGGAGAAAATGCCGCCATCGATGATTGTTTTAATGGTATGGGCGGCGGCAAAGATGAAAATTATCAAGATAAGCGGTCGGTTATTTTTTGGCCATTTCATGATAGTTGGTTTTAAAAGCAACAGCGCGACGATTAAGGCAGTCAGAGCGGAGAACCCGATGACCATGACTAGCCATGGGGCGACCTGTTCAGCGAAAACCGAACCGTTGTCGAAATTGCCCCTGACCAGGCGCTCAAGTCCGGTCAGGCGGCAGAAATAATAGAGAGGCAACTTGCTGGTATGGATGTGAAAAAGATAATTGGCCGAGAGCAGGCCGTCCTTGAAATGATAAGAATATTTTCCCAGCGGCAGAGCAAGTCTTTGCGCGAGGGAGAGATAGCTGGCCAGTCCGGCCAGTAATCCCAGACCGGTCGAAAGAAAAAAAGCCGCTGGAAGAAATATTCGAGCCCCGACGAAGAGCGGCCTTTCGGGTAACAGCATAATAACCGAGGAAACAGCGTAAAATAATAACATAAAGGTTAGCTTGAAACGACTGACCCCGTAAGCGAACGGGCCGAGGATGTAGTGAAAAAGTATTGTGAAAGGGTAAACCCAATTATAAAGAACCAGGGTTAGAATGGAAATAAATAGAACTAACCAGTAAAACATCCAACTTAATTATATCATTCAATCAAAAAAAGCAATTATTTTCGTATTAAAAGATAAGCTCTTTCAGCTCCAACAGGTCGTCGATTAGCAGGTCGGGTTTAGCCGCCACCAGTTTGGCTTTGTTATCAAAACCGTAGGTTACCGCGCAGGTGTGGATCCCCGCGTTCTTCCCGGTTTCCACGTCAATGGTCATGTCGCCGACCAGTATCGCTTTTGACTTTTCGACCTGGTATTTGCCAAGTTTTTCAAGAATAGCGCAGGGGTCGGGTTTTAGGCAGGAAGCACTGTCTCCCCCCAGGACCGAACTGAAGTAATGGGCCAGGTTTTGAAGGCGGAGGATATGGTGGATCAACATATCCCGTTTATTGGAAACAATTATCATCTTTTTGTCCTTAAAAAATTCCAGGACATCCCGGATGTGAGGGTAGAGGGAGATCTCTTCGGCCAATTCCCTGGCGTGGCGGAAGTACGATTCCTTGGCTTTTTCAACCAGGGCCGGATCGCGGCTGCCGATCGAGCCGGAAACCAGGGCGGTTTCCCCAAAGCCAATATGAGGGTTGATCTCTTCAATGGTTTTATCAGGAAGGTTTAGCTCTTTGAGCATCAATTGGATCGCTTTAACCGCAGTTGGAAGAGAGTTGGTCAGAGTCCCGTCAAAATCAAAAAGGAGGAGGTCGATCGGCAGTTTCACAGTGTGATCTCCTCCTTTGCTTCTCCGATGGTGGTAGGTTGGCCGTGGCCGGGGTAAACGGCGGTCTCCGGAGGGAGATTGAAAAGCTTTTCCAGTGAGTTGGCCATTGCCGATTCGGAGGAGTTAGGGAGGTCGACCCGGCCGTAAGTTCCCTGAAAAAGGGTGTCACCGCTAAAGAGGACTTTCTCTTTTTCATTATATAAGCAGACCCCTCCCGGGCTGTGGCCCGGTGTGTGAATGACTGTCAATTGGGTGGTCTGGCCCAAAATGATGAGCTCTCCATCCCGGAGTGGTTCGTCGGCCGGGGTGGGGTCGGTCAGCTCCGCCATTGGCGAATCGAGATCGTGGCGCAATAATTTGGCTCCGGTCTCTTTTTTCAGGGTCCCGTTCCGGCTGACATGGTCGAAATGTCCATGAGTATTAATGATCATTTTGACCGTTAAGCCATTCTCTTTAACGACCCGCATGATCTGATGGACCTGGCCGCCCGGATCAATGACCATGGCTTCTTTGGTTGGCTCATCCCAGGCAATATAACAGTTGGTAGCGATCGGCCCGACTTTAAGAACCTCGAAATTCATGGTTTAATTATAGCAGATTTTTTCTCTCTCCCTCTGGGAGAGGTGTTGGGGGTGAGGGTTATTAATAAACATTATCTGGTTTATATTACGACCAAGGATAAAGACGAAGCGAAAGAGATTGGACTGCAACTGGTCAAAAGCCGTTTAGCAGCCGGGGTCAATATTATTGAAAAGATCGATTCAATTTACTGGTGGGAAGGAAAAATCAGGAATAACGCGGAAGCCCTGCTGATCGCTAAAACTAATGAGCCGGTAGTAACGGCTTTGATCGAAATGGTCAAAAGTCTGCATAGTTACAAAACACCATGTATTGTCAGTTTGCCGATTAACGAAGGGAACCCGGATTTTCTAAAGTGGATAGATAATGAGGTTCCTTCTAACCGCGACGTTTAGTCGCGGGGAGGCAAATGACAGGCCCTTGTCATACACTATGTCTTATGCGAAATGTCCATGTCGAGCTTCTTGAGCGACTCTTCTTCGCCAAACAGGATCAGGACATCCTCTTTTTGGATCGGGGTACTCCAGGAGGGGATAAGAAGGCTTTCTTTTCCCCGGCGGATCGCCAGCACGGTGATCGCGTATTTGTTCCGCAGGTCAAGTTCTGACAGCCCTTTGCCCGCCCACTGGGGGAGCGCTTTGGTCCCGACTATTTTAACCTTTTCACCAAGATCAAAATAATCTAATACCCCTTGGCTGGTTAATACATTGATCAGTTTAATGGCGGTGTCTTGTTCCGGGAAAATGATCTGGTCGGCGCCAAGTTTTTGCAGGATCTGCCCGTGGATCGTGTTGTTCGCTTTGCAGATCACCTGAGGGATCTTCAGGCTTTTGCAGATCTGGGTGGCGATAATGTTGCTTTCCATGTGGGTGCTCTCCGCCACGACCACCGTGTCGCAATCGGCGACCCCTGCTTCTTTGAGCGCCCCTTCGTCGGTTATATCGCCGACGTAAGCGTGGGTTACCTCATCTTTAATATTTTGGATCTTGACCTCGTCTTTATCAATGGCAATAACTTCCTGTCCTTTGTAAAAAAGCTCCCTGGCTACCTTACTCCCAAAACGACCCAACCCTAGAACCGCAAATTGTCTTTTTTTCATAATGGTTCCCTCCCGATTTTATCCGATAGATAATCCTTCTTTTGGCGGTTCAATTTTATTCTCCTTTTGATTTAATGTTAAGCCGATCAACATGGTCAATGGCCCGACCCGGCCGATGAACATGACCAGCATAACGATCATTTTACCCAAAGGGGAAAGGCTGGGGGTGATCCCCATCGACAGGCCGACCGTGCCAAAAGCGGAAAAAACCTCAAAAGCGACCGGCATTAAGCCAAACGATTCAATATTATCAAGAATAAAAATAGCAAAGCCGACGACCGTCAGGGCAAGAAAAGTTATGGTGATCGCCCGGCGGACAGTCTCTACCGGGACGCGCCGGTTGAACATGATCGTGTTGCGCAGTCCTTTCAGGGTCGCGCCGATGGTGCCAATGATCACGGCAAAGGTGGTCGTCTTGATGCCGCCGCCCGTTCCTCCCGGGCTGGCCCCAATGAACATCAGGAACATGATGAATAGCAGTGTTGGCTGGGTCAATTGGCCGATATCTAAAGTGTTGAATCCCGCGGTCCTGGGGGTGACCGCCTGGAAGTAAGAAGCAAGCATTTTATGCGGGAGGGTAAGCGGGCCAAGGGTGTTCGGGTTGTTATATTCAAGGGCCAGGATCAGGATCGTCCCCAGTGCGATCAATAAAAAGCTGACCAACAAAACAACCTTGGAATGGAGAGCCAGCCGCCGCCTTTCAATGATATCGGCAATAACGATAAAACCGATCCCGCCAATAATGATCAGGGAGGTGATGGTAAAATTAACGACCCAGTCAGTAGCGTAGGGGAGCAGGTTGGCATAGTTGCCGACCAAAGAAAAGCCGGCGTTATTAAAAGCCGAAATAGAATGGAATACCGCGTACAGCAAAGCCCGATCGATCCCCATTTCGGGCAACCACCGGAAAAAAAGGATCAGGGTGCCGATCCCTTCCAGGATAAAAACAATGCCGAAGACCTTTTTAAGAACGGAAATAACATCTTTGGTCGAATAAACATTAAGCGCTTCCTGGACCGCCAGCTTTTGGGAGATAAAAAGTTTCTGCCGAAAGACCAGGACCATGAAGGTGGAAAAGGTCATGTAGCCCAGACCGCCGATCTGGATCAGGGCCAAAATGACCAGCAAGCCAAAAAGGGAGAAATGCGTGCCGGTGTCGAGGGTGGTCAGTCCGGTAACACAGGTCGCGGAGTTGGCGGTAAAATAGGCGTCCAGGAAACTGGTCGGGGTGTTTTGCGCCGAAGCGATCGGCAGGGATAACAGTACCCCCCCGACCAGGATTACGGAAAGAAAACTGACGGCGATCAGCGCGCTGGCGCGTATTCTTAACACGAGCAGAAATCTTAGTACAATTCAGTTGGCAAGTCAAATAATAATGATATATAATAACCGGCATGAGCAGAGAAAAAGAAAGGATCGAAAGCTATCGCCGGACCGCGGCGATCTCACTGGTCGTTATTGTCCTGATCCTGTCGTTTTTGATCGTTCGTCCTTTTCTGGTCTCGCTGATGTCGGCCGCCGCGCTCGCTTTTATTTTTTATCCGTTATATAGGTTCTTGGCCAGATCGCTTGGCTTTATGCCGTTTGGAAAAAAGGCGGCGTCCCTTCTGACCTGTTTGATAATTTTATCGGTGGTCCTTATTCCGTCGATCTTTATCGGCGTATTGCTTTCCAGCGAGGTCAAGAGCGTCTATCGCTTTATTCAAACGGTCATTTCGGCCCCCCAATTCCAGCTGGAAAATTTGCCGCCGGTCTTTACCCAGATAGGGCAGATACTGCCGCATTTGAAAAGCGGAGCGGCTGATATTGTCGGACAGCTTTTTGGCGTGCTGCAGGATATCCTGAAAGTTATTCCCAACATATTGCTCCACATCTTTATTACCATTTTTTCGATCTATTATTTCCTGGTCCATGGGACCGACCTTTACAAGTTTTTTGCCGACCTTTTCCCGATCTCGGAAAAACGCTACAAAGAGATCATTGACCGGTTTGACAGCTTGAGCAGAGGGGTGATCATCGGACAGGTCTTTGTCGGCATTATCCAGGGTTTTCTGGCCTGGCTGGGCTTTTTTATCCTCGGGGTCCCCAGTCCGATCCTCTGGGGAAGTTTAACGGCGATAATTTCCATGATCCCGCTTTTTGGCGCCGCCCTGGTCTGGGGGCCGATCGATATCTATCTTTTTCTGGTCGGGGCGATGACCGGCAACTATTTGCCGGCGATCCTTTTGCTGTTGTACGGGGTCTTTGTGATCAGTTTGATCGATAATATTTTGAAACCAAAGATCGTTGGCGACAATTCCAACGTCCATCCGCTGATCGTCCTCTTTGGCATTATCGGCGGGATCCAGTTATTTGGCGTTGCCGGGATCATCATTGGCCCCCTGATTCTTACTATTTTTGATGTGGTTATTGAGATATTCAAGGAAGCGTTGTAGTAAATGCCTGAACTTCCCGAAGTTGAGACGGTCAGAAGAGGGCTGGCCAAAGCGATAATTGGCAAAAAGATCGCTTCTTTTGACTGCGATACCCCGAAAATGATCAACTTCCCGCTAAAAAAGTATCAAACGGCTATCAAAGGATTGAAGATCGCGGACGTCAAACGTCGGGCCAAGATGATCGTTATCGAACTGACCGGAAGATGGAGATTTTTGATCCATTTGAAAATGACCGGCCAGCTGGTTTTTCGCGATAAGCGTAAATGCTTGATCGGTGGACATACTATTGATAAAAGCTGCGAAACCCTGCCGAATAAATTTACCCACGCGACGTTTACTTTTTCGGACCAGAGCAGGCTTTACTATAATGATATCCGCAAATTTGGCTGGCTCCGGTTATATGAACAGGCAGAGCTTGCCACCCTTTTTGCCAAAATGGAGCTGGGACCCGAGCCTCTGGCCGCTGAATTCACCCTTGAACGATTTACCCAAGGCCTGCGCCGCCGGCCCAACAGCCGGATCAAGCAGTTCATTATGGACGCGAGAAATGTGGTGGGGGTCGGCAACATTTATGCCGATGAGGTGTGTTATTTCGCGGGACTCAGGCCTGACCGACCGGCCAAAAGCCTTAGCCCGGCCGATATCAAAAAGGTCTTTCAAGGGATAAAAAAGATACTGGCCGCCGCCATTGCCGTTCAGGGGACGACTTTCAGCAACTATGTTAATGCCCATGGAGAGGCCGGGGGGTATACCAAAAAGCTCAAGGTCTACCAGCGGTATGGGCAGAAATGCCTGAGGTGCGGGGGAGAGATCAGGCGGCAAAAGATCGGAGGGCGGACCTCGTCATATTGTCCGAGCTGCCAAAAGTAGTTAATGGCTTGACAGGGGGATTATCAACGATATAATTTCTCCAGTCTCAATATTTGCCGGGAGGTAATAGTTCATGAAAAAAGTGATCGTTAGTTTGATGGTGGTTGGTTTGTCTTTGCTCTTCGCCGGAGAAATATTGGCGATCGAAGGAACCGCGACGATCGCCGCCAAGGACCTTTATAACCTGGCGCAGAGGAAAACCTATCGTTTGGGGATCAGGGGTTGCCTGCTTTCTCCAACAGATAACGTTAATGTCAGCAAAGACTCAACATTTGATCTGGGGCTTGAATTTGACGCGAAGCTGAACGAGAACCTAGATACCGGACCACGTTTTGGCCTCATCTTGAATAAAAAACTGCAGCTTGGCAGCAGCGTTGACGCGACCTATACTTTGGTCAAATTTGGCTATGGAGCAAGGATCTACACTATGTATTGGGGCGAATACGGCAGCTCTCACGGATTCTTTAACCTTTATATCAGTGCCGAGATCGATTACTATACCGGGAACAAGGTTTCAGATGGAACGCCTTTGGCGACCAATCCCTCAAGCTTTGCGGGGTTGGGTGGTAATGCCGGAGTAGGGGTCGAACTGGCTTTTGGCCCGAACACCGGCGGCTATGCCGAGGTCGGATACCAGCGGACCAGTATTAAAGACACCAACAATGTTGAATTGCCGCTGGATGGCTATATTTTGGCGGCCGGTGTCCGGTTGGCGTTCTTTTAAATTTTGCTTAAGCCGTCAAAGATCGTTGCGGTCGGCTTAAATTATATTGAGCATATAAATGAGATGAAGATGGAGCGGCCTAAAGTGCCGCTCCTCTTTTTTAAGGCTCCTTCCGCTTTGATCGGCGACGGAGGAGAGATCGTCTATCCTTCCCAGACCAAGGAACTCCACTATGAAGCGGAGCTGGCGATCGTCATCAGGGATCGGACCAAAAATATTTCCAGCAAAGAAGCGCTTCAGCATATTGCCGGCTTTACCTGCTCCAATGATGTGAGCGCGCGGGACCTGCAACTGCAGGATGGCCAGTGGGCCAGGGCCAAATCGTTTGATACTTTTTGTCCGGTCGGTCCGAAGGTCGTTTCTGGTATCGATCCCAATAATCTAGCGATCAAATGCTATCTTAATGGCGAACTCAAGCAGTCATCCAATACCGGCAACATGGTCTTTAAAGTAGAAGAGCTGGTTTCTTTTATTTCCAGCGTGATGACCCTGGAGCAAAACGATATTATTTTGACCGGAACCCCCCCCGGGATCGGTCCGATGCGGGTTGGGGATGTGGTGGAGGTAGAGATAGAGAAGATCGGGCGCCTGAAAAATCGGGTCGTGGCGGCTTAAACGCCCCTAAGAATAGGAGTGACCAACAGATCTCCTTCTTTTAGCTGGGCCAATGCTGGGTTTAATCTTTCCAGTTCAGTAACTGTGGTTCGATGCTGACTGGCTAGTTCTTGGGTTTTTATGCCGCTATCATCCTGGTCCTGCGGTTTAATTATGTGCAAATGATAGGACGAATCATAACGGATCGTGGCGATTGATGTCATTTATTGTTCCCCCCTACACATATTATTCGTACCGATCGGGGTAAAACTTGCATTTTCTGGGATAGAATGTCATTATATTTTTAGCATGAAAAGGCCATTTATTGTATTCGTGACGATCTGGGTGATATTTGTTAGCGCGGTTGGGGCGGTCATTAAAATTGATCATCAGGTCCCATTTTTATGCCAGGCCCCTTTTGGCGACTGGCGCCAGCCGTGGCAGGACGCGTGCGAAGAAGCGGCGATCGTTATGGCAATGGGGTGGGTAAAGGGAGAGAAGCTGACTAGGGGCATAGGAAAAAAGAAGATCTTGGCTTTGGTTGATTGGCAGATAAAAAATTGGGGCGGGCATTATGACCTGACCGCAGAGGAGTCCGCTAGGTTGATCCGAGATTATTATAAATATGATCTGGTTGAGGTCTTGCAGGTGGTTTCAGAAAAAGAGATAAAAGCGGCGTTGGCCGAAGGGAGCCTGGTCATTGCTCCTATGGCCGGCCGGGAACTGGGCAACCCGTATTTTACCCCCCCGGGTCCTTACTATCATTATATATTGATCAAAGGGTACGATGAAGCCACAGGGGTATTTATTACTAATGATCCGGGGACCCGCCGGGGAGCTAATTATACTTATAAATATAAGTCCCTCTTTCAAGCGATCCACGACTGGACGGGAGAGAAGAAAAACATTGGCCTGGGTACGAAAGCAATAATTGTGGTAAAATTGTAATTGATCTGATAGGGCCCGTGGCGTAACTGGATAGCGTGTCGCCCTCCGAAGGCGAAGGTTGCGAGTTCGAATCTCGCCGGGCCCATTTCTTAAATATGCTTTTAACTATTTTTCTGCTAATTATTGGGTTGATTATACTGGTCAGCGGGGCGGAAATATTGGTCAGGGGGGCTTCGTCTGTTTCCAAAAGAGCGGGGATCCAGCCGATCGTCATTGGTTTGACCATTGTTGCCTTTGGGACCTCCGCCCCCGAACTGATCGTTAACCTTATATCCGCGTTTAAAGGGACCACGGATATCGCGGTGGGGAATATTATCGGCAGTAATATCGCCAACATTCTCTTGATTTTGGGGATTTCCGCTCTAATTGTTGACCTGAAGGTCAGCAGGAATACCACCTGGAAAGAGATCCCGTTCGCGATCTTAGCGGTAGTCGCTCTTTTTGTCCTGGCAAGCGACAAATTATTTGACCTGAACCGGGAGAATGTTTTGACCAGGATCGATGGCTTGGTTCTGCTCGGTTTCTTCGCGGCTTTTATGTATTATGCTTTTGACATGTTTCGCAGGAAAAATGTTGAAGAACCAGGGGAAGAGATCAAAACATATTCCACTCCCATTGCTTTTTTGTTGATTTTGGGAGGATTATTGTTTTTATTTTTTGGCGGCCAATTGCTGGTCAGCCAGGCGGTTATTCTGGCCAAATTAGCCGGATTGTCGGAGATTTTGATCGGATTGACTATCGTGGCGGTGGGAACATCGCTTCCGGAAATGGCGACCTCGCTGATTGCCGCGCTAAAAGGCGAGTCGGACATCGCTATCGGCAACGTTGTTGGGTCGAATATATTTAACATATTTTACATACTGGGCGTTACTTGCGTTATAAAACCAATTCCGATAGGGGATGCCGCCTACATTGATATTTTATTTTGTTTAGCCGTTACCTTGATCTTGTTTGCGGCGATGTTTGTCGGCAAAAAACATATGCTCCAGCGCTGGCAGGGAGGGGCTTTCATTCTTTTTTACGTTATTTATATCCTTTACTTGATCCAAAGGGGATAAAAATTGGACTTTATCAAATTTCTTGGGACTGCCGGGGCTCGAGTGGTGGTTTCCAGGCAGTTGCGCGCTTCCGGCGGCATCTGGCTCTCGCTTGACGGGACGAACTTATCGATCGATCCGGGACCGGGAGCTTTAGTTAAAGCCCTGGCTTCCCGGCCTAAACTTGATCCGACCACTTTGGATGGAATCCTCATTTCTCATAAGCATCTTGACCATTCCGGTGACGTTAACGCGATGATCGAGGCGATGACCGCCGGGACTTTTAAAAAGCGGGGGGTGGTTTTCGCTCCGGCGGAAGCATACCGGAACGACCCGGTCATTCTGAAATATGTTCGCAAGTATCCGGAACGGCTTGAGATCCTCAAAGAGAAGCAAAAGTATAAGGTTGGCAGTTTGTCATTTACGACCCCGATCAAACATATTCATCATAACACCGAGACATATGGCTTTAAATTTAGAGGGGAAAAGGTAACACTTTCATATATTTCCGATACCAAATATTTTCCCGGACTGATCAGGGCCTATAAAGCCGATGTATTAGTCGTTGGCGTTTTGCGGCCCGAACCGTCGCATCTGGAGCACCTTTGTGTTGAAGACCTGAAAAAGCTGGTCCGCGGGATCAAGCCGAAAATAACGATCATGACCCATTTTGGGATGTGGATGGTCGGGGCCAAGCCGTGGCTGGTCGCGGAACAGCTGAGCCGGGAGCTGAATGCCAAAGTGATCGCCGCGGAAGATGGGATGAAGTTTGAGCTTTAACCGCGGACTTAAGTCCGCGGTTAAAAATGCTTGCTTGTCATTACTTTTTTATGATATATTTACAACCGATGTCCAAAAATATCAACCAATTGCGAATTTTGTTGATCCTGGGAATTATCGTCGCTGCCGTTTACGTTTTAATAAGATTTCCGATCAATCTTGGCCTTGACCTGCAAGGCGGGACCCGTCTTGTTTATGAAGGTGAGGATACCGACAAGGTCAAAGTTAACGACGACTCAATGTCCGGAGTTGTAGCGGTCATTCGCAACAGGATCGATGGGCTTGGGGTCTCCGAGCCGACCATCCAGCGCAAAGGGCAGAACCAGGTCATTGTCGAGCTCCCGGGGATCAAGGACCCCGAAAGGGCGATCGCCCTGATCGGCGACACCGCTCTGCTGGAATTTGTCGAGGCGGAATGGCTTCCCGGGGATGCCCGCGGCGCTTCGCCCGAAAAGGTCAGGGAGTTTTACGGGGCCGAAGCCAGGATCGATTCGGTCAAAGATATGCGCGACGGCAGGGTGGAGAGCGAGCGGCCGATCGTCTTGAAAAAGACCGTCCTGACCGGGGCAGACCTCAAGGGGGCTTATCCTAGCTTTGACCAGTACGGCAACCCGGTGGTCGACATTGAATTTAATGATAAAGGAGCGCAGCTCTTTGCCGAAGTGACCGGCCGATCGGTCAACAAACCGCTGGCGATCATTTTGGACAAACGGATAATTTCCGCGCCGAATGTCCGCGAACCGATCCCTTCCGGCCGGGCCCAGATCTCCGGAAGTTTTAAAGCCGAAGACGTCCGTGATATGGTGATCAAGCTCAAGGCCGGATCGCTGCCAATCCCGGTGAATATGGTGGAGACCAGGATCGTTGGCCCTTCTTTGGGGAGAGATTCGATCGATCGGAGCAAGATCGCCGGGATCATCGGATTTGCTTTCATAATTATTTTTATGATCATTTATTACCGGCTTCCCGGTTTTATTTCGATCATTTCATTGGGGATATATATTCCCTTGACCTTATCGATCCTGGCTATTTTCCATACGACGCTGACTCTGCCGGGTATCGCCGGTTTTCTCCTTTCCATAGGTATGGCGGTTGACGCGAACGTGATCATTTTTGAACGGTTGAAAGAAGAGCTCCGGCTTGGTAAAACGATTAAAGCCTCTTTTGCCGCCGCGTTTGACCGCGCGTATACCGCCATCATTGACTCAAACGTTACCACGATCATCGGCGCGGTCACCCTCTTTTTTGTCGGGACAGGGACGATCCGCGGCTTTGCCGTTACCCTGACGATCGGTATTTTGGTTTCAATGCTGACCGCTCTGACCCTGACCCGCATGATGCTTAATTTGATGGTTGATGCCAGGATCGTGACCGATCCAAATTCTAAACTGCTTTATAAATGAGGAAGATATGTTCGATATAATAAAAAAATCGCGTTTGTGGCTGACCATTTCCGGTGCGTTGGTTGTCCTGGCTCTGGCCGCGATGCTTTTTAATTTTATGGTCCATGCCAAACCGCTTAACTTCGGGATCGATTTTACCGGCGGGACGATGCTGAGCCTCCGTTTTGCCAAAACTGTTTCGGTTGGAGCTGTCCGCCAGGTTTTAGACGGTTACGGCCTGGGTGAAAGCGTCATTCAGAAATCCGGCGGCAACGACATCCTGATCCGGACCAAGCCGCTTGATAACGATGTCCGTGCCAATATTCTGGCCGATTTAAATTCCAAGATCAGTCCGGCCGAGATATTGGAGGCCGACGTCATTGGCCCGACGGTCGGGCGGGAGCTGGGGAAACAGGCGATCTGGGCCCTGATCCTGGCGTCGCTCGGCATTATCATTTACGTCTCGTTCCGTTTTGAGTTCAAATACGCCATGGCGGCGCTGATCGCTTTATACCATGACGCGATCATCACTACCGGTATTATCGCCCTGTTATGGCGGTCGGTCGATGTTACTTTTGTCGCGGCGATCCTGACGATCATGGGGTATTCGATCAACGATACGATCGTCATTTTTGACCGGATCCGCGAGAACCTTAAAAAGCCAAACCTGGCCAAGAAGAAGTTCAGCGAAGTGGTCAATATTTCTATTTGGGAAACAATGGCCCGTTCGATCAATACGGTGTTGACCGTCCTATTTATGGTTGCTTGTCTTTTGATCTTTGGCGGAGAGCCGCTGCGCGAATTTTCACTGACCCTGTTGATCGGATTTTCGCTTGGCGCTTACTCTTCGATCTTTGTCGCCCCGCCGCTTCTGGCTCTCTGGCATCAAGCTGAATCCAAAAAATGAACTATCTTCTGCTTGGCATCCTGCAGGGAATAACGGAGTTCCTGCCGGTCTCGTCTTCCGGTCATTTGGTGATCGTTCAATCCTTGCTGGGAGTAGGAGAGAATGTCGCCTTTGACACCGTTCTGCACCTGGCGACCGCTCTGGCGCTGATCATCTATTTTTGGTATGACCTCTGGAGCCTGCTGAAAAAGGAAAATTGGAGGCTGTTGGGGCTGCTGCTCCTGGCGACCGCGATTACCGGGGTGATCGGTTTTGCCGGTAAGGATTTTTTTGAGAGCCTTTTTAGCTCTGTCCAGGCTGTCGGCTTTTTCCTGCTGGCGACCGGGATCTTCATTATGCTCGGTGAATGGTTTGGCCGCGGCCGGCGCAAACTCTCCGGTATGACCTGGCGAGACGCCGTTTTTATCGGCTTAGCCCAGGGGGTGGCGATCCTTCCCGGG
Source organism: Candidatus Margulisiibacteriota bacterium (assembly GCA_018822365.1). Lineage (NCBI taxonomy): Bacteria > Bacillati > Candidatus Margulisiibacteriota > Candidatus Margulisiibacteriota bacterium. Next base: position 29,738 of record JAHJKL010000064.1, on the reverse strand, counting down.
ATTTCCCGCTCCGGAACGACGATCTCCGCCTCGCTTGGCCGTGATTTTGAGCGGGAAGCGGCCGCCCGCTTTTCCTTTCTGCTGGCGATCCCGGCGATATTGGGGGCCGGCCTTCTCCAGTCAAAGGCGATTATCAAGGCGGGGGAGATCGGGATTGGATTTGGTCCTTTGCTGATCGGTTTTCTGGCCGCCTTTGTTTCCGGCCTCCTGGCGATCAGGTTCTTTATGGAGTTGGTCCGCCGAACCTCGATCCGGGCCTTTGCCTATTATTGTTTCGCGGTCGGGATCGCGGTCATGTTTTTCCTCCGCTAATTATCTTTAAATGCCTGAAATTTATCTTTAAATATAGCGACAAAGCATTGTTCGGAGGGAATTGTTCATGTTAATAAAGATAAATAAACGTTTTATAACCAATCGGGAAATAGCCCTGCCCAACCCGCTCTATAATGCCTTGCGCCATGACCGTCAGTTGACGGCTATTGTTTATTACATCAGATCAGGCCGGCTCCATTTTGACGATTTAATGAGGACATCAAATCCAAAGCTGATCGGACTGGCGCTTGCCATGAGCGGAGAAGCGGCGGCCAGGCGTTTGGTCCAGAGGGCCAGAGGGACAGCTGACCGTCAAAAAGTCGGTCTTTGGCGGATACTGAATATTATTTTGGCGATCGGCAGGAAAGGCAAGATCGTTACTTCCCGGGGAGACCTTAAAACGACCCTGCACTACCGGGCGGAGATCGCTTTTTTAGAAAGGCTTGGCGAGATGCTTCCCGATCATTCTCCTCTTTTTATTTCTCTGATCCCTCATTTGCCTGGAGAGACAAAAGTATTTACTCGCCAGGTTGTGGCCACCGAATTGTTTGTGACCTGCCACTCTCTTTCTTGACAAGCTTCCCTTCAATGATTTATTCTACACAATATGAAGCGCCGCTCAGGCAGTAATTTCATCATTCAGCAAGAAAGTATTTTCCGACGGACCACCGCGGATGACCTGGTTGCGATGCTGATCAATGTTTCGATCGTTTCGATCCTGGCCGTTTTGTTGTCTTGTTTGGCCTCCGAATGGCTGGTTGATCTGACGCTCCGGGCGACCCCTCTGGATTATCAGCAACTGGCCCCTCTATTATTAAGAACAGCGTATGGTCTGTTGTTTGTTTTAGGGGGGATCATTCCTTCCATGCTTGCCTTTTTTGTCCGGACCTGCAGAAAAGAGCTGGTTGACCGGGAGGTTGGCTCTCTCCGTCGCGGGTTTTATTTGTATGCCGGCGGGGGACTGGCCGCAGCCGCGCTGTTGCTTTACAAAGGGATCTCTTATATCGTGTTCTTTGGTTCCGACCCGGTTTTTCCGATGGAAGGCTTTAACGACCGGTTGTTTTGGGGGAACCCTTTCCTGGGTGGACTGCTTTTTGGTTTGGCCGATCTTTGCCTGGCGGCCGGTTTGATCTGGTGTCTGATGATCATTCTTCGGGCTAACCGCCGTTAAAGCCTTTGTTTTTCTGGAAAAAATAACTAATTGCCTCTCGGTTTTTCTTCAGGTATAATCAACCCGCTTGTGAGAAAGAAAAAAGTTAAAAAAAGAGCTATCCGTTTTGATTGGCGTAAAGTATGGTGGGGGGCGGCTTTTTTACTTTTTATTTTGATCGTTTTACTCAGTTTTTGGCTGGTGGGGGAGCTGACCACAAGGCAGACCCTTATTACCAGGCCTGTTTCGGTCGACCAAACTTCCGGGATCGCGATCAAACTATATTATTACAATGAAAATTCGGACGCAATTCTGCCGGTCGAGAGGATCATTCAGGAGACCAATGGGCCGCTGCAAGCGGCGGTCCGCCTGCTGATCAAAGGGGATTTGACCAGCGAAGAAAAGGCGGCCGGTTATACGACCGAGTTCCCTCATGCCGGGTTTAACCTGGTGAGGGCCGATCTGGAAAAAGGGGTTTTAACCCTGGAATTTACCGATGTTCCCGGCTTTACGACCGGCGGGGCGACCCGGGTTGAGTTGCTGGCGGAACAGATCGAAAAGACCGCCAGGCAGTTTCCGGGAGTAAAGACGGTCAGGTTCCTCCCCGACTCGTTGTTCCAACCTTGATCGCCTAGACTGCCTAGAGCAGCCGGCGCGCTTTCAAATCCCAGGGAATTATAGTAAAATGCATATTATATAGAAAAGGAGAGTATTATTATGAAAAGTTTAAAAGGGACCAAGACCGAAAAGAACTTGCTGGCTTCATTTGCCGGTGAATCACAGGCGAGGAATCGCTACACTTATTTCGCCTCCCAGGCGGTCAAAGATAACTACCAGCAGATCGCGGCGATATTTTTGGAGACCGCCGAAAATGAAAAAGAACATGCCAAGCGGTTTTTCAAGTTTCTTGAGGGGGGGGACGTTGAGATTACCGCCTCTTACCCGGCCGGAGTGATCGGCGACACCGCCAAGAACCTGGAGGAAGCGGCGGACGGGGAAAAGATGGAATGGACCAAGTTGTATGTTGACGCGGCTAAGATCGCGAAGGAAGAAGGCTTTGATGAGATCGCCAGGGTGTTTAAAGAGATCAGCGAGGTTGAGGAACAGCACGAAAAACGGTATCGCGCCCTGCTCAGGAACATCAGGGAAGGAAAAGTATTCAAAAAGGACCAGCCGGTCAAATGGCATTGCCGCAACTGCGGTTATGTCCACGAAGGGAAAGAAGCTCCGGAGGTTTGTCCCGCCTGCGCCCATCCCAAAGCGTACTATGAGCTGCTGGCGGAGAATTACTAAATGGAAACCGAAAACAACCTAAAGCCTTTGCTGATCGCCATAAACGCCGAAAAAAAGGCGATCGAGTATTATTCCCGGGCCGCCAAAAGAGTGGTCAACCAACAGGGAAAAGATGCCCTGAATAAGATCAAAGCCCAGGAAGAGAGGCATTGCCGGGAACTGGTTAAAAAATTCAAAAAACTAGCCGGGCATGAACCGGGCGCTGCCGAAATAGAAGGGGTGGGAGCGGCCATTTCCGCCTTGACCGAAGAGCACATTCCGGACAAAGAAGCGAGCGACCTGGAAGTCTGCCAGGTCGCGCTGGCCGATGAGCAGGCGGCACATGCTTTTTATGTGAACTCAGCGGAGAAGGCGACTGACGAAGAGACCAAAAAGATCTTCCTTGACCTGGCCCAGGAAGAGAGCCAGCACGCTAAAACCGTAACCCACATTTGTCGGATACTTTCCCGGTAACAAGGAGAGTGTTTTTTGCCCCATAAAAGCAAGAAGCTTATTATAGCCATTTCCGGGATCAGTTGCGCCTCCTGTGTTTCCACTATTGAAAACGCCCTTAGTAGTTTTAGTGGAGTTGTTTCCGCCAATGTCAATTTTGCTTCGGAAAAAGCGACCGTTGAATATGATCCGCTTGTAACTGATATTTCCGCTATTGAAAAATTGATTGAAGCGACCGGGTATAAAGTTGTCAGAACATTTGACCGTGAAAAGAACGAGCACGATGGCGAGATCATAAATTTACGGAGCCGCTTTATTGGCGCCCTGATCTTTAGTTTGCCTCTTCTATATTACATGTTTCATGAGCTGTTCGCCTGGCCTCTTCCCCATAAGTTAATTGACTACGCGGCTTCGATCGAACTGCTCCTTGTTTTGCCGGTGCTATTTTTTGGCGGTATTTTCTTCAGCCGGGGGATCGCTTCACTGGCAATAACGCGGACTGCCAATATGGATACGTTGGTTTCTATCGGAGTAGCTGCCGCTTTCTTTTATAGTTTGGCGGGGACGATCGGCCAATGGTTGGGATGGGCCCCTTTAGGGATGGGGGGGCTTTATTATGAGGTCTCTGCTTTATTGATCACTTTTATCCTGCTCGGTAAATATTTTGAAGCGCTGGCCAAAGGGCGCACTTCGGAAGCAATTAAAAAACTGATCGGCCTGCGGGCCATAACCGCGATCATTGTGAGAGAGGGAAAAGAGGTTGAAATTCCGATCAGCGAAGTGGCGGTTGGGGATGTTATTGTCGTTAAACCGGGCGGGAAGGTCCCGGTCGATGGAACGGTCATTGACGGCCATTCAGTGGTTGATGAATCAATGGTCAGCGGAGAGAGTCTGCCGGTTGAGAAAAAAACAGGCGACAAAGTGACCGGCGCGACCGTCAATGGGACCGGCGCGTTCAGGTTCATAGCGGAAAAGATCGGCAGCGAGACTTTTCTCTCCCAGGTAATTAAACTGGTTGAAGAAGCGCAGGGGAGCAAGGCTCCGATCCAGGCGCTAGCCGATGTTATTTCCGCCTATTTTGTCCCCGCAGTTTTGTTGACCGGCATAATAACTTTTATTGTTTGGCTGCTGGTTGGACAGAGCATTCTTTTTGCGCTGACCGCTTTTATCGCCGTGCTGATAATTGCCTGTCCCTGCGCCCTGGGGTTGGCGACGCCGACCGCCGTTATGGTTGGGACCGGTTTGGGAGCGGAGCGGGGAATCTTGGTCAAAGACGCGGCCGCCCTGCAGATCGCTTCACAGGTCAATACCGTAATTTTTGACAAGACCGGGACATTGACCAAAGGGAAACCTGAAGTTACCGATATATTAGGGGATAAGCAAACATTGCTTTTTGCGGCGATTGCTGAGAAGAGGTCTGAACACCCTTTAGCGGAAGCTGTATTGAAGAAGGGGGCAGAATCCGGAGACATTCCTGACCCGGATAAATTTACTTCTTTCTCGGGGTTAGGGGTTGAGGTGGTTTATAAGGGAGAAACGATCCTGCTTGGCAACCGGAAGCTGTTTGCGCAAAGAAAGATCGCACTGGGAGGATTGGAGCCCCCAATAAAAGAACTGGAACAGAACGGTCGGACGGTTATTCTGCTCGGCAGAAATGGGAGTTTGACCGGTGCCTTAGGGATCTCCGATCAGATCAAGGGGGAAGCCCGTGAAACTGTAGCCACATTAATAAAAATGGGAATAAAAGTGATTATGATCACTGGAGATAATAAACAGACTGCGGAGGCTATCGGTATGGAGGCTGGCGTTAAAGAGGTTGTTGCCGAGGTCCTTCCTCAGGAAAAAGCTGAATATATTAAAAATATGCAGAAAAAAGGCGAAAAAGTAGCAATGGTTGGTGATGGGATCAATGATGCTCCAGCATTGGCCCAGGCCGATCTAGGAATAGCGATCGGATCAGGGACTGATATTGCGATCGAAACCGGTTCGATCGTTCTAGTTAAGAACGACCTCAAAGAGGTGGTAACTGCTATTAAATTAAGTAAATATGTTATGAGGAAGATCAGGCAAAACCTTTTTTGGGCCTTTTTCTACAATTCCCTGGGGATACCTATTGCCGCAGGTTTATTGTACCCGATTAGTGGCTTTTTGCTTAACCCGGTAATTGCTGGTGCAGCGATGGCATTAAGTTCAATATCGGTTGTTTCTAATTCCCTGCTAATGAGAAGATTTAAAGCATAGTAATAGCTAAAAAGTTAATAATTGATCGGTCTGCCTTCAATCTAGCTTATGGATTAAATATGCTTATAATATGGGCACAATGATATTATTTGGCATTATAGCGCCATAAACAGTCAAAATGCCCCTAAATAGCTCAAATTCAATGCAATTTTCCCACCTAATATAACGATAAGTATGTGTATGGATAACAACATCGGCTCAAAATTTGTTTTTGTTTTAATCTGCTGCTGATCTCCAGCTTACATTCCATTCATTTTCTAGATAAAAACTTAGGAGGAATAAATGAATAAATTGATAAAAAAGGTTAATAAAATAGTAAATAATAATCAAGCAATTATTAAAATAGTATTGCTTCTGTTATTGGTTGTTTCATTTTCAGTAGTTAAATCGTCCGGGAATGAGAGTAACCTGCAGGCAATGGTATTTGCGCATAAATATAATGTATTTTATGGTGGAACGGTCACTTCAACCGCTTATAACTCTCTGCCTAACCAGACCGATGATACCCCCTGGATTACCGCTATGGGGACCAGGTGTAGGGAGGGGGTAGTTGCCTCTAATTTCTTACCATTGGGGACCAAAGTGATGATAAAAGGCTTTGGCAAGAGGATCTTTGTGGTTGAAGACCGGATGCATACCCGCTTTAGCGACCGGATCGATGTCTGGTTTAGAGGGTATAGTGAAGCGGTTAATTACGGCAAAAGGGACATTGATTTCTATATAGTTAAATCGTAAGTATCGTTTAAGCTTTTTATTAAAAGCCCTCCGGGAATCCCGGAGGGCTTTTTTATTGCCTGATCGGAATAAATAAGTTAAGATTATCATAATGGATAGTAAATTGACCACTTTAAAGGAGCGCTTGTCCGGCTTTGGCCGGATAGCGATCGCTTTTTCCGGTGGGGTAGACAGCACCTTTCTGCTTTACCAGGCGCTTCAGGTCTTAGGAAAGGGAAATGTTCTGGCGGTCATTGCCGAATCGCCGACTTATCCCCGGGAAGAAATTTCAGAAGCGATAGTTTTGGCTGATAAACTTGGGGCCGAATGCCGGCAGATCAAAACCGAGGAATTCGGCGACGAAAACTTTCTCCGCAATTCCAGGGAGCGCTGTTATTTCTGTAAAAAAGAGCTCTTTGCCCGGCTTAAGCAGCTTGCCCAGGAAAAAGAGATAGACCATCTGGCTGACGGGTCCAATCATGACGATTTGAATGATTTTCGTCCCGGCAGCCGGGCCAGGGTTGAATTTGGCGTCCATAGTCCTCTGCAGGAAGCAGGGTTGACCAAGGAAGAGATCCGCAAAGCGTCGCGGCAAGCCGGCCTGCCAACCTGGGAAAAACCATCTTTGGCTTGCCTATCATCGCGGATCCCGTACGGGACCAGGATCACTCTTGAGATCTTGGGCCAGATCGGCCGTGGCGAACAATATTTAAGGCAAAAAGGGTTTGATCAGGTCAGGGTCCGCCATCATGGCTCTATTGCCAGGATTGAACTGGAGCAGGATCATATCCCTCGGATCATGGAAGAGGGGATGATGCCGGAGATCACCAAATATTTTGAAGAGCTTGGCTATTATTATGTTACCATTGACCTGAAAGGGTACCGGACCGGAAGCCTGAACGAGGAGGGAACAAATGAACCGGATCTATCTTGATTACGCCGCGACTACTCCGTGCGATCCCCGGGCCGTTGTCGCGATGGCCCCATACTTTACGGAGAAATTTGGCAACCCCTCATCGATCCACGGGTTTGGCCAGGAGACCAGAAGCGCCGTTGAAAAAGCAAGAGAGCAGGTCGCGAAATTGATCTTGGCCCAGCCGCGGGAGATCGTTTTTACTTCCGGCGGGACCGAGGCCGATAACCAGGCTTTAATGGGGGTTGCGTTTGCCAACGAAAAGAAAGGTGACCACTTGGTTATTTCCGGTGTCGAGCACCACGCGATCACCGAATGCGCCGATTTTTTAAAGAAGCGGGATTTGCGTGTTACGGTTGTGCCGGTAGATAAATACGGCATGGTCGATCCAGCCGATGTGGCCAAAGCTATCGAAGCCAAAACGATCTTAGTTTCGGTGATGCACGCCAACAACGAGATCGGGACGGTCCAGCCGATCGCCGAGATATCCAAAGCGGTCAAAGCCAAAGGAGTCTATTTACATACCGACGCGGTCCAGACTGCCGGGCATCTGCCGATCGGGGTCGAACAGCTAGGCGTTGACCTGCTTTCGATCTCCGCGCATAAACTCTACGGCCCAAAAGGGGTAGGCTGTTTGTACGTCAGGAAAGGGACCAGGCTGACCAGCTTGCTGCACGGCGGCGCACAGGAAGGGGGAAAGCGGGGGTCGACCGAAAATGTTCCGGGGATCGTCGGTTTTGGGGCGGCGGCTGAGCTGGCGGCGAACGAAATGGGGGAAGAGAACGTTCGGGTCGCTAAATTGCGCGACAGGTTAAAGACCGGACTGCTCGCCAAGATCCCTGAATCACAGCTTAACGGACATCCGACCGAGCGCCTGCCAAACAACCTGAACATAACCATAAAATATATCGAAGGAGAATCGATGCTCTTGAGCCTGGATATGGAAGGGATTGCCGCGTCAACCGGCTCGGCCTGCAGTTCCGGCTCGCTCGAGCCGTCGCATGTTTTGCTGGCGATCGGCCTGCCGCACGAGCTGGCTCACGGGTCGATCAGGTTTTCGCTTGGAAAACAGACGACCGAACAGGAAATTGATCGAGTATTGGAGGTTTTTCCGAAGATTGTTGAACGCCTGCGTAAAATGTCACCGCTATACGAAGAGGGAAAAACAACCCGCGGCTGAACGCCGCGGTTATTGACGATTTAGCCGCGACGTTTAGTCGCGGAAGAAGAATAGGAGGAATAGCATGGCGAGTAATTATAGTGAAAAAGTAATGGAACATTTCAAGAATCCGCGCAATGTGGGGGAGATGGAAAACCCTGATGGCATCGGTAAGGTTGGTAACCCGACCTGCGGCGATATCATGGAAATGTACATCAAAGTTAAAGATAATATTATTACTGATGTTAAGTTTAAGACTTTCGGATGCGGGGCGGCGATTGCGACCTCATCGATGTCAACCGAGATGATCAAAGGAAAGACGATCGAAGAAGCGCTCAAGCTTAGTAACCGGGCGGTTGCTGAAGCTCTGGGTGGCCTGCCGCCGGTTAAAATGCACTGCTCGGTCCTGGCGGAAGAAGCGGTCAAAGCGGCGATCGACGACTATCTTAAAAAAACGACCGGTAAAGGGCTCCCCGGTTTTAAACCGTCAGAAGAACCGATCTGCGGCCATTAACGGTAGGTTTTGAGGAGTCGGACCAGCCGATCGTGATATTTGGTCAGGGAAAAATTTCCCCATTCCAGGGAGATCTGGCCGACCAGTGCGTCAACTTTTTGTTCGGTTAATTCTTTGTAATCTTCGGTAAAAACTACCGCCATTTGCAGGAGGGTCGCGTGGATCTGCGCGGTCAACTCTTCGGTATTTCCATTGATCTTGGATAATTTAAAAGCGATCCGGGCCAATAAGGTGAGGCGCTCCGCTCGCGGCCGGCTCCTGGCGAAAACCACGCAATCGTCGCTTAATAGTTCAGACGCGATCCCGGCGTTGTCATTATACAAAAAGGGATCGACCAGTTTTTCCATTTGCGTTTTATAACGCAACGAAGGATCCTCGATCTGCCGGGAAAGGCGGAGAGCGCTGACCACCTGATCTTTATCCAGACAGTTATTGATCAGCTTGATTTTCTCCCTATCCCTTTGAGGCCTGCTTTTAACTGGCATTGAAGGTGGTTTGGACTTGCTTATCTTTCCGATCATCTTAAAGGTATTTCCAAGATTATTGGCGGAAATTTCAGGGAAGAGCTGGAGATATTTTAGGTTTAATATATCAACTTATTGACATTCCTAGGCAATAAATAGATAATAACTTCGTTTAATTATCTGGAGGGGCCAAATGAGCCTAAGAAGAGGACTGATAATTCTCCTTGTTTTATTAAGTGCCCCAATGGTTTTTGCCGATGTTCCTCAAATATTAAGCTATACCGGGCGGTTGACCGACTCACTGGGTCGCCCGATCCTGACCGCAAAAACGGTCCAATTCAAAATCTATGACGCGGAGAGCGGCGGAACCCCTCTTTGGACCTCGGCCGATTATTCGACTATTCCGGACGCGGGCGGGGTTTTTAGCGTCTTGCTTGGGAGCAATGGCGACCCGATCGGTGAAACCGTTTTTTTCGGTGTTACAGCCTATCTGGAGATCATTATTGAAGGGAATGTTCTAACTCCCCGGCTTCGTTTGGCCAGTGTTCCGTTCGCGTATAAATCATTGACCGCTGATTCGGTGGCTGACTCCTCGATTACCACGCAAAAAATATCCAACGAAGCGGTTACCAGGGGAAAAGTAGCCAAAGATAGCTTTGTAAAAAGCATAATTGCCGGGACCAATGTTGCCATATCGGCTGATGAAAATAACGGAACGGGGCAAGTGACGATATCCATCTCGGGAACAGGGACTCAAGGGCCAACCGGAGAGGCTGGGCCACAGGGGCCGACAGGAGAAGCTGGCGCGATCGGTCCGCAGGGGCCGACCGGTGAAGCAGGGACCATTGGTCCACAAGGACCGACGGGAGAAGCTGGAGCCATCGGTCCGCAGGGTCCGACGGGAGAAGCGGGGACAAGCTCATGGTTGGATGGGAGCGGAAAAGTAACGACGTTAGTTAATGTCGGGATCGGGACAACCGAAACAGCCAAGACCCTAACGGTGAATGGGACGGGAAGTTTTGCGACACAAGTAAATATTGGCGGGCCGGCACTGTCAAACTCTATGCTGACCGTGCACAGCGACGGCCCAGCGCTTGGATTGAAAGCGTTGACGGCAGGGGAGAGCGCGTATCTGGACTGCCGGACCAATGACGAGGCGGTCCGAGGCCTGTTTGGCGTTGATGGGGTTCATTTTACGGGATCGACCAACCAGTGTGTTGTCGCTACCTGGAGCAATACCCCGATAGTTTTCTTTACCTACCAAGCCGAGAGGATGAGGATCACGACTGGGGGCAATGTCGGGATCGGTACGGCAAATCCTTCCGCTTCGCTGGAAGTCGCGGGGAACATAAAGGTCGGTTCTGCCGGGGCGTCAATTGAAGCGGCGACCGGCCGGTTCTATGGGGATGGTTCGAAATTGACAGGGATTTCCGCTGATGATAATACCAAAATCCTTAAAACGGGTGACACGATGACCGGCCGGTTGACGATTGAAGGGACGAACGCCTCGCTCCGATTGGATTCGAACACCAATATGAACCTGCAGTTTATAGATCATGCGACAGGAAATTACGGCTGGCAGATAGAGTGCATTGCCGATTCTTACTACCTGGATTTTAAGGAATATAATGGTTCGTTGGGGAGCGCGCTGATGAGGCTTGACCCGGTTTCTCATCTGGTTGGCATTGGGACGACCAATCCAACTTCAAAGCTGACCGTTGCCGGGACGATCGAGGTTGCCGGCTCCGCTTCAGTGATGGGGCCTAAATTTAAGATCACTCCAGAAGGGGGTTACGCCGTCAAGCTGACCAATAATACCGGCGGAGCTTCGGTCAAAGGAACATTGGTAAGAAGTAGCCCGACTGCCGATAATAGTTTTGTTCTTTGCAGTGTTTCTTCCCTGGATTGCATTGGAGCGGTTTACGATAATGGCGTAGCCAATGGGCAACAGTGCTATGTCGTAGTTGCCGGGATTGGCGATGTATTATACGAAACGACCAAGCTGCCGGTCCACGGGAATTTTGTTTATACTTCAAATGTAACCGCCGGCCGGGCGGATGGCGATCAACTTGTCCCGCCCTCGACCGTTGCACACTGGCAGGAGGTTGGGCATGCACTGGAGACAGTTTCCGGTTCACCATATTTAGGCAAGGTATTGCTCCATTTCAATTGATATTTAGGGGAATAAACGCATCTTGACATATATGGACAAAGCACTCCATACTGTGCAGGATATGGCCAGTTGTTTAATAAAATGTGAGCCAGTTGGTTTGCCAAGGCAAGGGGTTACCCCTTGCCTTTTTTATTCCCACACCAAAACATTCCGTCGCTTGCGGCACAGATTACTTTGTATGCTCGGGCGGGGTTTTGGTGTGGGAATTTATTAGGAGGAAAATATGAAGCGTGGTTTGAAATTGATTTTATTAATACTTTGTTTATTTCAATTTTCAATGATAGTGCAGGCGGAGGTTCCCCGCTTATTAAGCTATACCGGCCGATTGACCGACCCGGCAGGGCGGCCGATCCTGGAAGCTAAAACACTTCAGTTCAAGATCTATGACGCGGAGACATACGGGAACACTCTCTGGACTTCAGGAAATTATCCGACCTCCCCAGATTCGGGCGGAACTTTTAGTATTTTACTTGGTTCGCAAAGCGACCCGGTCCCCCAGGCGGTTTTTGCCGGGACCGAAGCATATCTGGAAATTAATGTTGAAGGGACGATCCTGACTCCAAGGCTCCGACTGGTCAGTGTCCCTTATGCTTACCGCGCCTCTTTTGCCGACAATGTTGTTCATGCGCTTTTCCCAGGTTCTAATATCAGTGTCACGACCAGCCAGAGCAACGGGACCGGAACCGCGACGATTGAAGTGGTAACCGATGGCGGGACAATTACCACAAATAACAATGGCGAACTGGAAGTAACCGATGGCGGGATCAAAAGTGAAAAGCTGGATACAATTTCTTCACCTAGCAACGGTGATGTTTTATCGTGGAATGGTTCGGCGATGACCTGGGCCCCAACCGCGGTTGGGAACGTGCCGATCGATAATGTGACGATTGGCCGGAATATTGTGACCAGCTCTTTGGAGGTCAAAGACTTTGGGATCTCCAACGATAAGATCGCCAATGGGACGATCGACCTGACCGCTAAGGTGACCGGCCTTCTCCCCAACGCTAACCTGGCGACGATCACCACAGCTGGAAAAGTTTCCGGAAACGCGATAACAACGGGAACCATTGGCGGTGATACTGTAATAAATACAACCGGCAATATTACCGCGGCAAGCTATTTTGGCGACGGCTCCAACTTGACCGGTTTGACCGCTAATAATGCCGCTTCCCTTGAAGGAGAGCCGGGGAGTTACTATCTTAGCCGGACAAATCATACCGGAACGCAAGATTGGAATACGATCGACACGGCGACCAACAAAGTTGATCTGACTTCTCAAGTAACCGGGCTTCTCCCCAACGCCAACCTGGCGACGATCACGACGGCGGGGAAGGTTTCGGGCAACGCGATCACCACCGGGACGATTGGCGGCGATACTGTAATAGATACGACCGGCAATATTACCGCGACAAGTTTTTATGGCGATGGCTCCAACCTGACCGGTTTGACCGCTAATAATGCCGCTTCCCTTGAAGGAGAGCCGGGGAGTTACTATCTTAGCCGGACAAATCATACCGGGACCCAGCTTTGGAGCACGATTACCACTCCGGACGAAGCGAACAAAGTCGATCTAACTTCCCAGGTTAAAGGTTATCTCCCGAACGCGAATCTTGCGACTCTCGAAGCCCCCGGCCTGGTTTCCGGAAACGCGATTACTACTGGAACGATCGGCGGCGATACTATTATTACTACGACCGGGACGATCTCGGCTGTGACCTTTATTGGCGATGGCTCCCAGTTGTCAGGTGTGTTAGCGACCGGGATCGCCGATTACGCGGTGACCACCAGCAAGATCGCGACCGCGGCGGTCACGTCGGAAAAACTGGCGGCCGACCTGACATTTTCCAACCTGACCCTGACCGGGGTCGCCACCGCCACCGCTTTTGTCGGCGACGGCTCTCAACTGGCCAATGTGGTCGCGACCGACATAGCCGATAACGCGGTCTCTACTTCGAAGATCAGCGACGAATCGGTTACTTCGGCCAAGATCCTGGACGAAACCATTCAAACGATCGATATTGGAGACAGCCAGGTGACAAATGTAAAACTGGCCGGCGGCATAACAGAAGACAAATTAAACGCGATCACCGCGGCGGGGAAGGTGAGCGGCGCTTCACTTAGCTTTTTGGGGAACATTCCGGCTGGAGCTGGAACAATTCCAAATGCTAATTTGAATATTGGGACTGGCGCGAACCAATTAGTCACCCTGAACGATTTGGGCCAATTACCGACGATCGACGCTTCAAATTTAACCAACGTGACCGCGACCAATGTCCCCGATTATTCGATCACGGAGACCAAGATCGCGACCGACGCGGTGACGACCGAAAAGCTGGCCGGATCGATCCCCGATTCCAAACTGGCGGCGATCACTACCGCCGGGAAAGTTGACGGGAGCGCGTTAACGAGTTTTGCCAATATTCCTGGTGACGCGGGGGTTGTTCCTTCAGCCAACCTGCCGATCGGTTTTGCGGCCGGCCAGCTGGTTACTCTTGACGCGGAAGCCAAACTTCCGGCGATCGACGGATCACGCTTGACCGGGATACCAGGGCAGGCGAATACCGCTTCCAATGTCGGCTCGGCCGGGGTTGGGCTTTATAAACAGAAGACCGGGGCCGACCTTGAGTTCTATAAAATAAATTCCGCCTCGAACAAACTAACGATCGGTCTGGTCAATACCGATCACATTAGCCTTGAGGTCAATGAAGCCAATCTAACTTTGAGCAATATGGCCGGGACTTTGGGAATAGCGCACGGGGGGACCGGTCTGACTGCCGCGCCGGCCGGGGGGCAGCTGCTGATCGGCAACGGGACAGGTTATACGATTGCCAATCTTAATCCCGGAGATGGCATTGTTATTTCCAATGGGGTTGGTTCTGTGGCGGTTTCCATGGATATAAGTGATCTCCCTATTGTGAATAGCTCATATTTGAATGATTATATCCCTCTTTATACCGGTTCATCCCAGAAAAGGATCTCCAAGAGCGACTTGTTTGGCGACCTGCTTGGGGCGCTTAAATATAAGGATACCTGGAATGCTGATGCTAATACTCCAACTTTGCTTAGCAGTACCGGAGAAGCGGGAAATTATTATGTGGTCAATGTTGCCGGGAGCACCGAGCTTGGTGGTATTACCACCTGGGCGGTTAATGACTGGGCGATCTATAACGGGAGCACCTGGCAGAGGATCCAATCGACCAATACCGTAGCGAGCGTGTTTGGCCGGACCGGGCCAATCACCGCCCAGCCGGGAGACTATACTCCGGCCCAGGTCGGCCTGGGGAATGTTTCCAATGAAGCGCAGATCCCCAAATCGCTTGGCACGACTAAAGGGGACCTGATCGTGTATAACGGGAATGGAACGCCTGATAGATTATTGGTGGGGACCAACGGACAAGTCCTCAAGGCCGATTCCAGCGAGCCGACCGGGGTCAAGTGGGATTCGGCAGCGGCCGGGACGGTAAGTTCAGTCGGACTCTCTCTTCCATCGCAGTTTAATGTTGTTGGTTCGCCAGTTACGAGCAGCGGGACGATCATTGGCTCCTGGCAGAGCCAGACAGCCCACTATGTGCTGGCCGCTCCGGTCAGCAGCAGCGGCACTCCGGAATTCAGGGCTTTGGTTGCTTCCGATATCCCAACTTTAAACCAAAACACGACTGGAACTTCGTCCAATGTTACCGGGACCGTAGCAATAGTAAACGGTGGAACAGGCCAAACCACGCGCCAAAACGCGATCAATGCTTTGACCGATGTGTCTGGAGCGTCCACTAACAATGTTTTAGCTAAAGACGGGGGAGGGAACGCGAGCTTTGTTTCTATCGGGACCCTGGCGGTCCCTTACACCGGCGCGACCTCGACTGTCAATCTGGGGGCTCAGCAATTATCGACGAGCGGACTGGGAACTTTTGGGTCGGTCAAGAGCGGATATGTTTACCCGGCGGCCGACTCTTCGACTGGTTTTCAGGTCAGGCGGGCGGACGGTTCAACCAGCGTGGTTAACGTAAATACGACCGCCTCTCCCAGTCCTTTGCTTAGCTTAAATGGTTCGGCTTCTAATATAACCATTGCTAATCCAAACGATGGGGCCGGTTTGATCCTGGCCGGATATGGCGGCGGGACCAATGGACAATTGCGCATTGTTTCCAATAACAGCGCCTGGAGCGACAATCAGCAGACCGCGTATTTCCAGATCAAGAGCGGGACCAGTGAAAATTACGCCACCTTCATGGGGGGGACCTATGGATCGGACGCGCCGTTCGATCGGCTCCAATTTAATTCAGATTACACGACGATAACCGATAATATTTATACCAGTACGCCGGTTCCGACCGCTCTTTTTGAGGTGGTTGGCAATACTGCCGCCAAGGAAGGGGTAAAGATCAAAGGGGCTTCAGGGCAGACTGCCGATCTCTTAAAGGTGCAGAATAATGCCGGGACCGATCTGGTCAAGATCAGCTCCGGCGGGTATGTTGGAATAGCCACCGACTCTCCCGGCGCGCCGTTAGATGTCAAAGGGGCGATCCGGTTATCTGGCGCGGCTTCCGGTTATGTCGGTCTTGCCCCGGCGGCGGCGGCCGGCTCAACTACTTATACCCTGCCGAGCGCGGATGGAGCCAATAAAAATGTCTTGGCCACCAATGGTTCGGGCCTTCTGACCTGGACTTCGACTTTGGGGGCGCTGACGGTTTCCGGGCTTAATATGTCAAATGCTGTTATTACAAACGTAAGCACTCCAGTCGCTGGCAGTGACGCGGTGAACAAATGGTATGTCGACAATAATGCCGGGGCTAATCTTGCCCTGTCCAATTTAACGACTACGGCGATCAATACGCACTTGCGGCCGAGCTCGGCGATCTATGACCTGGGGACAGACCCGGGCGGGCATTGGCGGACATTGTACGCGGATAATATTTATGACGGGAGCGCCTCGTATGGAATTGGCACGCTTTGTTTTACTACTAAATCGCAAACACTGACCAACAAGACCCTGACCTCGCCGACCATTAACACCGCGACGATTAGCGGGGGAACAATAAGCGGATCTACGATCAATAACGCGATAATTGGCGGCTCTGCTCCGGCGGCCGGAACCTTTACCACTTTGACTGCCAATGGAGCGATCAATGCCAATGCCGGGATCAACATTACCGGCACAGTGACGGCGACAGCTTTTAGCGGTAACGGCGCTAATTTGACCAGCCTTAATGCCGGCAATATTAGTTCTGGTATCTTGCCGGTTGCTTACGGCGGCTCGGCTCGTGGGGCTGGCGGAATTGCCGGGAACCAGGTTATCAAGATGAACAGCGGCGGGACACAATACGATTCGGCTGGGACTGCCCCAACCGGCGCTTTTGTTGGAACGACCGATATTCAAACATTAACCAACAAGACCCTGACCTCGCCGACGATCAACACCGCGACAATTAGCGGCGGGACGATCAATAACGCGATAATCGGCGGCTCTGCTCCGGCGGCCGGAACCTTTACCACTTTGACTGCCAATGGAGCGATCAATGCCAATGCCGGGATCAACATTACCGGCACAGTGACGGCGACCGCTTTCAGCGGCAACGGTGCTAATTTATCAGCGCTCAATGCCGGCAATATCAGTTCCGGGACTTTGGCGATCGCCAGAGGGGGGACCAACGCGACCAGCTTTACCGCCAGCCAACTGGTCCGGATGAACAGCGGCGGAACAGCACTGGAGAGTTCGGGTAAAACTGTGCCGACCGGGACGATTGTTGGTGACTCTGATTCACAAACCCTGACCAATAAAACAATGTCGACCGGTTCTACCTGGAACGGAAATACTGTTGCCGCTAACTATGGCGGGACAGGACAAAGCTCTTACGCGACCGGGGATATCCTCTACGCGACCGGGACAACTACTCTGGCAAAAAGGGCGGTCGGGTCGACCGGTCAGCTCATGGTTGTTCGAAGCAGCGCTCCATCCTGGGAAACATTTAGCGACAGCAAATCAGGGGTCTTTATCCAGCCCGGGGTAGGAAATTCAGCCAATATCCGCTTGCCGTTTAACGCGACGATCACCGGGGTTTATGTCTTTTGCGAAGGGGGGACCAATGTGACCGGGGTCTTTTACAATAACGGTTCGGAGGTCGGGACCGCCACCGCAACACCGGGGATCTGGGGAAATGACGCGACGCTCAATAATACTGCCTACACGAGCGGCAATACCTTGCGTTTCTATATTGCCGGGGTGACCGGCGGGGTGACCAGCGCGAGCATTACGGTTTATTACACCAAGAGCTAAATAAATGTTGAAGAAGTTGTTGATAATATTTTTGATCGTGACTGCGGCCGGGCCAGTAATGGCGGCGACCCGGTTTTATCTGCCATCTTCCGGCGCGTCCCCAGTTTCTCCGGCATTTGACTCCTGGTATAGCTCGACCAATGCGGATCGGGTCAGAATGGTGACAAGCAAATCAGGGACCGCAATGCTTGGTAAATCGACAGGAAGCTATAGCGCTAGCGGGGTTTATATTGTCAACCGCATGTACATTTCCGATCCCTTAGCCGCTCAGACGATTAGTTGTTCGATCAAAGGATATCTTCTGGGGAAAAAGAGCGCGGCAACCGCGAAACGGTTTGTCCTGCTTAAGCGGTGGTCAAACGATGGCACACTCCTAAGAAGTTACTTTTTTGGGGTATACGCGACCAGCTTGGATTTGACCAATTCTTATACCAATCGGGGGTGTCCCAAACCGGGTTATACGGTAAACCAAACTTTTGCTTACGGGGAGCGATTGTCGATCGAGATCGGCTATTACAAGACCGGGCCCGCCGCCTGCGCGATGTACGATATGTACGGCGATCTTGGAGCGACCGACCTGCCGGAGAATGAAACCGATACCGATACATCCAAATCCCCCTGGATCGAGTTCTCGCAGGACCTGATATTTCTTGGCAGCGGCGGCAAATCACTAATAATATAAGGGAGGAAGCCTTTGAGAGTAATAAAATGGTTGGCAATTATTCTGGTTGTACTAGGTCTGACCGGCCTTGGTTTGGCGGACACTTTAAGCGGGACCGGTTACCTCCTGGGTGGAGGGACCAATTACTATGGCGGAGCTCCCAGCGGCGGCGGGCTGGTCTCGTCGTCGGTTGGCGATTATTATCAGACCCGGCCAATGTCTGGCGGCAGTTATTTGATGGCTTCGGGGCCGTTTGCCTCGGTCTGGTCGTTTGCCCCCTGGCTCCTGACCCTGGAGCCGGCATCCGGCTACAATATCGCCCCGATCAGGGTCAAGATCTCCGGCGCCAATTTTCTTTCCAGCACCACTGTCAGGCTTACTCACCCCGGCCAGTCCGATATCCCGGGGACCAACATGACGATCGGCGCTTCCGAGATCTATTGCGACTTTAACATTGCCGGCGCTCTGACCGGGCTGTGGACCGTTGAAGTTGCCGACATCAATGGGTTGGTGGGGATCCTCCCCGATGGTTTTGAGGTCAAGAGCTTTGCTTACGATATCGCTCTGATCCTTAATTCGCCAAATCCCTTTGATCCGGCGAGGGAATCGACCACTATTATGTATAAACTTAATAGTGATGCCAATGTCACGGCCGTTATTTTCAGCATGACCGCTGACCGGCTCTGGCGGCGGGATTACCTGGCTGGGACCAACGGCGGCCGTTCCGGCGACAACAGCCTGGTCTGGAACGGTATTTCCGATTTCGGCGAAATGGCTTCCAACGGGGTCTATCTGGTCCATGTGATCGACAAATCAAGCGGGAAGACCTTGGCTCGCGGCAAGGTCGCGGTGATCAGAAGATGAAAAACCTGAAAGGATTGATCTGGCTGTTATTGTTTTTATTGTTAGGGATCGGTTCGGCCTGGGCGGAGGTAATTGGTAACACAGAAGATCCGCTCAAGATCAGCATTGGAGCCAGAGCGATGGGGATGGGAGGGGGCTATACAGCGGTGGTTGACGGGTCGAGCAACATGTTCAATAACCCGGCCGGGATGTACGGGCAGGAGCTCCGGATATTTTCAATGTCGGCGACCCTGCTTGGCGATGTTAACTATCTGGTCCTGGGAGCGAACTGGCCTTTGGGGCCGGGGAGCGTTGGGGTCGGCTATGCCGGGGCAAATGTCGGCTCAATAATAACTACCAGTCAAACCGGCTTTGATTATTTTGATTATCACAATGATGTTCTCGCTCTTTCGTACGCCCTGAAAAAAGATAATGTCATTTACGGCCTCCGTTTGAAATCATTTGACCAGGGTTTTACCGGCAGCCAGAACTATGCCGGTAAAGGTTTTGACCTTGACCTGGGAATGCTTCTTTCTCCCTGGCCAAAGACCAATGTCGGCTTTATCCTGCAAAATACTTTGCCGATCGGTATGGGGGGGAGGATAAATTGGGGGAACGGGGACCAGCAGGGGATCCCGCTGATCGGCCGGCTAGGGATAGCGAGCACCGCCTGGCGGGAAAATGTCCTTTTGGCTCTGGACGGAGACTTTACCACCCGGCAGGGCTACCAATCGCGGCTCCATGGAGGCGCCGAATGGAAGATAAACGAATATTTAAAATTGCGCTGCGGGTTGGACCAAACCTATAATCCAGGCCAGGTCAGCACAGACCCGACCTTTGGGAGCGGGATCAGGATCGGCCCATTTACCTTTGACTATGCCTATCATGCATACCACGGCGACAGCGGGACTTTGACCCACTATTTCTCGTTGAGTTACGCGACCGAGGACCTGCCTAAACCGCAGGTGCTGGTCAAATCGGTTCCGCCCCCGCCGCCGGTTGTAACGCCTCCTCCACCAGTTGTAGTTCTGACCCCAGAGGTTGTCGCTCCGCCGCCCAGGCCAACTGAGAAGGCCCCAAAGATCATTACCAAGCGGATCTTCCATTATATTTCCCGGGGTGAAACCTTTAGCTATATTGCCAACCGGTATTATGATGTACCTGACCTGTATCCGGAGCTGGCCGAATATAATAATATTAAGCTTGTGTCGAAAGACAAGATCCCGCGCGGAGTAAAATATGTTTACATCGCGCCGACCGAGGAATTACTAAAACTCCGGGAGAAAAACAGAAAAGCGGAGGAGCCTGTTCCGCCGCCGGTGCCGGAAGCCACTCCATCGACCACTCCGGAAGCAGGGGGCGCGGAGAAAAGACTTTTTCATTTTGTCTCGAAGAGCGATACCTTGAGCAAAATAGCCATAAAGTATTATGGCCGGGCCGACTATGCCAGGAAGCTGGCGGAGGTTAATAATATTGAGAACCCCAATGTTTTGAGTTCCGGGAAGTATCTCTTGATCCCGCCGGCGAGCGAGATGGAAGAATAAACTTTTTCCCTGTGGTCATAAAATGTTACAATTGGAATAACCATGGGGGAATTGTCGGTAAAAAATAAAGTCCTGATCGCCATGTCCGGGGGGGTTGATTCTTCGGTAGCGGCCGCTTTGCTCAAAGAGCAGGAGTATGACCTGATCGGGGTCACCATGACCCTTTATTGTTCAAATAGCGCCTCGGAGAGGAGCTGCTGCTCGGCTTCGGCGGCAGCTGATGCCAAAAAGGTTGCCGACCGGCTCGGCTTTCCCCACTACACGATCAATTTTAAGGACGACTTCCAGCGGTCGGTCATTCATAATTTTATTGAAGAATACAAAGCTGGACGCACTCCTAACCCCTGCGTCCGCTGTAATCAATTCTTGAAGTTCGACCTGTTACCGCGCAAAGCGCGGGAGATGGGGGCGGAATTTGTGGCGACGGGGCACTACGCAAGAATAATGGCCAATGACCAATTTCAAATGACAAATGAAGGTAAAGCCAGTTATATATTATTTAAAGGGAAGGACCCCAAAAAAGACCAGTCGTATTTTCTCTATCGGTTGACGCAGGGACAGCTGGCCCACACTTTATTCCCGTTAGGAGAGCTGACCAAGGAAGAGGTTAGGCTAAAGGCAAGGGCCCTTGGTTTGCCGGTAGCCGAGAAAAAGGAGAGCCAGGAGATCTGTTTTATTGAAGACGACAACTATGGGCGGTTCCTGCGGGAAAAGGTTCCTGAAGTGGTCAGGCCGGGCCCGATCATTGATAAGTACGGGAACAAAGTGGGCGAGCACGAAGGGCTTGTTTTTTTCACTATCGGCCAGCGGAAAGGGGTGGGGGCGCACCGGGAGCCGCGTTATGTTATTGGCCTTGATAATGCGAAGAACGCGGTAGTTATCGGGTCGAAGGAAGAGACTTACGGGACAGAATTGACCGCAGAAGATCTTTCTTTTATTTCCGGCCGTCTGCCAGTCGGGCCGTTAGCGGTGACCGCGAAAATTAGATATAATGCGGTTGAAGCGGCAGCGACGGTGACCAGGGATCAGGAAGGAGCGGCCAGGGTTGTTTTTGCAAAGCCGCAGTTGGCGATCACTCCGGGGCAATCGGTCGTTTTTTATAAAGGGGAGGAAGTATTAGGTGGTGGGATCATTAGCCGAAAAGATAAATAAGTTGAAAGAGCTGCGCCAGGCGGTGCTCTTGGCCCATAACTACCAGCCGGGGGAGGTCCAGGATGTTGCCGATTACGTCGGTGACTCGCTTGGCCTGTCGATCGAAGCGGCGAAGACAGCCGCCAAAGTGATCGTTTTTTGCGGGGTCGACTTTATGGCCGAAACCGCCGCGATACTTTCGCCTGACAAAACTGTCCTGGTCCCGGAGAGCAACGCCGGCTGTCCCATGGCCAACATGATCGACGCGGCCAAATTACGCGCCTTAAAAGCTGAACATTCAGGCGTACCGGTCGTTTGTTACGTCAATTCCAGTGCCGCGGTCAAGGCCGAATCCAATATCTGTTGCACCTCGGCCAACGCCGCCGCGGTCGTCCGCTCTCTGCCGGATAAAGAGATTCTTTTTGTCCCGGATAAATTCCTGGGACAAAACACGCAGAAAGCGGTTCCCGAAAAAAAACTCTATCTTTTTGACGGTTATTGTCCGACCCACGCTAAAATTATGCCGCAACACATTGTACAAGCTCGGGGAAGGCATCAAGGGATCAAGGTTTTGGTCCACCCGGAATGTCGGCCCGATGTGGTCGCCTTGGCAGATGCCGCGTTATCGACTGACGGCATGTTGCGGTACGTAAAAAACTCACCCGACCGAGGGTTCATTATCGGGACAGAGATCGGGATCATCCACCGGCTGAACAAAGAAAATCCCGATAAAGACTTTTATCCGCTGACCGACCTGGCGGTCTGCCCGAACATGAAAATGACGACCCTGGAAAAAGTCCTCTGGTCGCTGGAGGATATGAAGGCGGTAGTTCAGGTGGATGAGGCGACAAGGGGAAAGGCCAAAATAGCGATCGATCGGATGCTGGCGGTCGGGCGGCAGGAATAATTTTAGCGCGCCGCCGGCGCGAGCCCATTGAGCCGGGAATACCAGCTTAAGCAGACCTGGTTTTCCCCTTCACTTTTAATAAGCTTTCCGTCAAAATAATAGCGATAGCCTGAAATGTCCCCATTGTAACGTGATCTGGCCAGAAAAGAGGTGTAAGCATTTTGGTTGGTCAAATAGTCGGTCCGATCCAGCTGGCTGGCCGAGTAGATAAGAGGGAGGGGGCAAGAGACGACCACTCTTTCCCTCCGTTTGGCGGCGATCCTGACGAGCGAATCAAAGGTGTTGGAGAGACAAAGGTCAAGGAATCCTCCGCCAAGCAGAAAATAGTTATGCCCCGGCGCGATAAACCCCTCTTCAAGGATCGTGGTATCGTTTTCATCCACCCCCCCTCCATCGGAGAATTTAGCTTGCGCTGCAGGGTCTATTTTGAGGCCGTAGGGGAAAAAGCCGCTTTTCGTATACAGCCAGAGCTTGTAATCGCATTTTACCGGGGGCTTTTGCCAGGCTTCAACGCAAACCCGGCTGTTTCCCGGCTGTTCAAGCGGTACCCGGTTGGAAGGGTGGGTCAGGATCAGGGTGACAATTGGTTTGTGCCGGACATGCTCGATCATACAAAATGATCGATAAAAAAGCTGATGGATTTCAAATAATTATTAGAAAAAAGTTAGTGGATCCCGGTCAGCGATGGGCCGTTTTCGTCCCGGCGGCTTGCTTTAGTCCGTTTGCGGCGGAGGCCACGTTCAACCAGTTCATAAATTTCTTCCATCAGGAACGGTTTGCGCAGGTATTCCAGGGCTCCCAGGGTAATGGCGTTGGCGTGCGACGATTCGGTCGCGTAAGCGGTGACAATAATGACCTCGATCGATGGGTCAAGCTCTTTGATCTTTTTTAAAACTTCCAGGCCATCCATGCCGGGGAGCTTGTAATCGACAAAGGCAAGGTCGAATTTTCCCTTTTCAATCCCGGCCAGGGCGGTTGGACCGTCAGGGAAGGTCGTAACATCATAATCCTTGATCTTGAGGATCATTTTAAACGATTCCAAAACCGATGGTTCATCGTCTATAACTATGATCTTGACGTTGTCTGACAAAATAGCCCCTCCCTTACAGAGATTACTGAAAGTTATTTTAGCACCCTAACCGGCCGATTGCAATAAAAATATGGTTATGTTATCCTAAAATAACTATCAACTAACAACGCGCAAGTCCCGGTGGCCCGGGACTTGCTACAACTTACAACTGAATCTTATTAAATAAAAGTTGTTAGTTGTAGGTTCGACGTCAGTCGGACCGTGTTGGTGGTTGTAAGTTAATACGCCGGGATAGCTCAGTTGGCTAGAGCGAGGGACTCATAAGCCCTAGGTCGTCGGTTCAATCCCGACTCCCGGCATTTTTATAGGCAAGTGATTCTAAGCTATGAGAGAAAAGAAATTGGCGGCAATTTGTTATTTGACCTGGATCCCGGCGATCTATTTGGGATTGCTGGACGGCCGCCGCAATGAATATCTTAGCTTTCATGTCCGCCAGGCTCTGTTGCTCTGGACCATGATCTTTATTGTTTTCTTTGCCGTCAGGCTGGGGATCAACGCGATCTGGTCGGTTAATTACATCCCTCATTTGGAAGTGGTCGAGTTTTCGGTCGGGACCGCTTCATTTGTCTATGCCGCGTACTGCGCCTGGCGCAGTTTTCAGGGAATTCCTTTTTCCATACCTCATTAATTAAGGTGGCGGGAAATGATCAAAGATAGTTTTCTTGACGCGATCGCGGAATACCAGATGTTTTTACCGGGGGAGACGGTTTTGGTCGCCGTTTCCGGCGGACCGGATTCCTGCGCCCTCTTGAGCCTGCTCAACGACCACAAAGAAAAGCTTGGGATCTCCCTGCATGTCGCCCATCTTAACCACATGCTCCGGAAAAATGACGCGGAACTTGACCTCCGTTTTGTAGAAGGGCTGGCCCAGAAAATGGGACTGCCGATCAGCGTTGAATCGCGCGATGTGGCGGCGCTGGCGGCGGCCGAGCGGCGTGGGATCGAAGAAGCGGCTAGGATCGCCCGTTACGAGTTTTTTGAAAGGCTGGCTGATACGATCGGCGCCCAAAAGATCGCGGTCGGCCATACCGCCGAAGATAACATCGAAACGTTTTTAATGCGGCTCCTGCGCGGCTCGGGCCTGAAAGGGTTATGCAGTATCCCGGCCCGGCGGGGGCGGATCGTCAGGCCGCTGATCAAGGTCTGGCGTCGCGAAGTTGAAGATTACGTCAGCGCGTTAAAGATCATTCCCCGCCGCGACTATACTAACTATGAATCAAAATATATGCGGAACAGCATTCGCCTGAAACTGGTCCCCCAGCTCAAGCTTTACAACATGAATATTAAGGATATTCTGCTTCAGACGGTCCTGATGCTCAATGAGGACCGGTATTACCTGGAGAATGAGACGGAAGAGGTGTTTGAGAAGCTTATTTTAGAGGAGCAGACAGGGAAGGTTAGGCTCGACCTGAAAAAACTTCAAACGTATCCGCTGGCGATCAAGCGGCATCTGCTCCGTTTGGCGATCGAAAAGGTCAAAGGGGATCTGAACCAGCTTGCCTTTGCCCATGTCCGCTCCATTATCGACCAGCTGGGGGCCAAAGAGAAGTGGGAGCTCCATCTCCCAGACGGGATCTTTGTTTTTGGGGACGGGTCGGCTTTGACGATCAGCCGGGAACGCTTAAAAACGGTCAAGATCGAGCCGTTCCGCTACGCGGTCGCGGTGCCGGGGGAGACCCCGATCCCGGAGATCGGTTTGAAAGTGAAGGTTTCCGAAGGGGAGAAGCTGGATAAAGCGGGGCCGGAGACCGCTTATGTCGACCAGGAAACGCTGGGCCGGGATATTGTCGTCAGAAATAAACTGCCGGGGGACCGTTTCCACCCTCTCGGTTTTTCCGGAACAAAAAAACTGCAGGATTTTTTCGTTGACGAAAAGATCCCGCAGGAAAAACGGGACGCTGTTCCGGTCTTTGAAAGCGCCGGCCGGGTCATTTGGCTCGGTGGGCTTCGCCTGGATGACCGCTCCAAGGTTACCCCTCAAACCAAGCGGGTGGTCAAATTTGAGCTCCTGCCAATTAAATAAATTATGAGAATCATTGAGATCAACAATACAAATGAAGCAGCCAGGGAGTTAGCGGCGATCGGCGTTGATCCGGCCGGGATCAGGCTGATGGCCCCCAAAGCGAGCTTCCGCTCTCTCAAGGTCTCCGCACTCCGGCCGGTAGCCGCCAATATCTTAAAGCAGGAGGCCCTTTCCTTTGGCGCGGAAGCGGCGACCGCGTACGGTTCGATCAACCATTCGGTCAAAGCGACCGACGTGATCATTTGCGGGACCATTCGCCAGTTGCTGACCCTCGCGAAAAAACTCAAGGCTCACCAGTTTGGCCTGCCGGCGGTTGGGACCGAAGTTGAAGCGCTCCTGGCCAAAACCAGCGCTCCTCCGGCTTCTCTGAAGATCGGGAAAAAGAGCTGGCATTTTGGTGGTCGGACATATATTATGGGGGTCGTCAATGTTACCCCCGACTCTTTTTCTGACGGCGGTAAATTTTACTCCCCTGAAGAGGCGGCCCGGCAGGCGCTCAAGCTCCACGCCGACGGGGCCGATATCATTGATATCGGCGGAGAATCGACCAGGCCTGGAGCGCGGACCGTTCCGGCCAAGGAAGAAATCGCCCGGGTCTTGCCGGTGATCAAGAAGCTGGCCGGTAAACTATTGCTGTCGATCGATACCAGGAAAGCGGATGTTGCCCGGGTAGCGCTGGACGCTGGGGCTGACCTGGTCAACGACGTCAGCGGATTGCGCTACGACCGGAAAATGGCGGCGACGGTCGCCAGGTACAAAGTCCCGGTTTGCGTGATGCATGCCCAGGGGGGGCCGGTTACAATGCAAAGATCTCCCCGGTATAACGATCTGATGGGGGAGATCTGTTCATTTTTGGAAGAGAGCCTTGAAATCGGGACAAATGCTGGTATACTGCCTGATAAATTTGTGATCGATCCCGGGCTGGGTTTTGGCAAAAAGATCGAACATAATTTGGAGATCGTCAGGCGGCTTGGAGAATTGAGAAGCCTTGGCAGACCGGTTCTTGTCGGCCCTTCAAGAAAATCGATGATCGGACAGGTTCTGGGCAAACCGGCTGGTGAGCGTCTCTTCGGAACGGCCGCCGCTGTCGCGCTGGCGGTCCAAAACGGAGCGGATATAGTCCGGGTCCATGATGTAGCAGAAATAAAACAAGTGATCAAGATGACCGACGCAATTGTTAGGAGGAAATGATATGGCAAAGAAAAAAGTCAGGAAAGCCGCCCCGGCGAAAAAGGGGAAGGGGAAAAAGGCAGCTAAAAAAGGCGGACTGGTGACCGTTTATTTGGGTCTTGGCTCTAATGTGGGAGACCGCGAAGAGTTTGTCGAACAGGCGGTCTTTCTGCTGGAGAAAAACCCGAACATCCAGGTGACGAAGCGCTCCGCCAATTACGAGACCGACCCGGAAGGGGGGAGCGAACAGCCAAAGTTCATTAACGCGGCGGTCGAGATCAGGACCAAGCTGGCGCCGCAAAAACTTCTGGACTTCTGCCAGGAGATCGAAGCGGCGCTTGGGCGGGAAAGAGAGTTGGAATGGGGACCGCGGACAATGGATATCGATATCCTGTTGTACGACGATCTGATCTATTCAGACGACACCCTCCAGGTCCCTCATCCGCTGATGCACGAGAGGCTATTTGTCCTGAAGCCGTTAAAGGAGATCGCCCCGCGGATGATCCACCCGGTCCTGGAAAAAACGATCGAAGCGATCTATGACGAGCGGAAAGCGGAGCATGGCGAGACCTACGATGACGAACTCCCCGGGTTCAAGGAGATCAAGGGGGCGACTTTGGACGATTTCGAACGCTGGTAAATTGAAAACGGTCATTACAAAAAGCGCCGAAGAGACCATTGAGCTTGGCCGGAAAATCGGTGCTTTGCTCCGCCCCAATGAGGTGATCGCCTTGATCGGTGATCTGGGGGCGGGGAAGACGACCTTGTGCCAGGGGATCGCCCACGGGGTTGGGGTCAAGGATTATGTTACCTCGCCGACTTTTATTATTATAAACGAACATGCCGGCCGGCTCCCTTTTTTTCATATTGACCTCTATCGACTGGAAAACCTTGATGAGATCGAAGAGCTGGGGATCGAGGAATATTTTAGCCGGGGAGGAGTTTGCCTGATCGAGTGGGCGGAGCGGATGTGGAAGCTCCTTCCGGCGACCGCGGAAAAGATCGAGATCGAAATGAAGGGCGAAAATGAGAGGAAAATATGCGTATCCTCGGGATTAGCAGCGCGACTAAAGTAGTCAGCATCGGACTGATCGATGAAAGCAGGGTTTTGGTCGAAACGACCGTGGCCGGCAGTCAGTCGGAGCGGATCATCTTCTACGTAAAAGAAGCGGGGATCGAACCGGAACAGATCGACGCGGTTGCCGTAGCGATCGGTCCCGGTTCTTATTCTGGTTTGCGCGGGAGCGTCACCGCCGCGAAAACGCTGGCCCAGGCGTTAAAGGTCCCGATTGCCTCCGTGAACACGCTGGAAGCAATTGCTTTCAATTTAATTGATATTCATGGGACGATGGCGGTCATGTTGGAGGCCAGAGCCGACGAGTATAATTTTGCCCTCTTCAGCGCCAAAGAGGGAAAACTTCAACGCTTAACCGATGATCTGGTAATGAAGCAGGCTCAGATCGTCGCGAAGCTAAAAGGTGTGACCGGCGAGCTTCACCTGGTCGGCGCGACCCAGGGGTTGAGAGCAGACTTGGCTGGAAGCAATTACTTGTTTGCTGATGAAACGCACTCAATCCCTTACGGGATAAATGTCGCCAGGCTCGGTCTGGCCAGGATCAAAGCGGGCCAGCAGGAAGATCCGCTGAGCCTGGCCCCCCAATACTCGCACCGCCCTAATATCCGTGAATACCCTCACTAAAAGTTATGTTATAATCGTCCCATGATCGAGATCATTCCCTTGAAAGACAAGGATATTAAGCAGGTCGTGGAGATCGAAAGCCGCTCTTTCAGCTTTCCCAAACCGGAGTCGATCTTCCGCGAAGATGAACATAAGTATCTGGTAGCCAGAGAAGGGAATAAGGTTGTCGGTTACATCGGGATTGAAAAGATCCTGGACGAGACCCACATTATTAATATGGCGGTCGACCCGGATTACCGGGGAAAGGGGATCGCCAAACGGTTGATGCAGCATGTTTTAAACGATGATGATGTCTTTTTTCTTGAGGTGCGGACATCTAACGACCAGGCGAAAAAAGTTTATGAGCGATATGGGTTTAAGATAATCAGCACCAGGAAAGCTTACTATCCGGACGGCGAAGACGCCCTGGTGATGAGGAGGATCCCCTTTGAGTAAATTTATCAGTGAATTAAAGGACCGGATCCTGTTGATTGACGGCGCCATGGGGACCGAACTGATGGCCCGGGGGATCAGGCCGGACGACTGCTTTGACGCCCAAAACCTAAAGAACCCGGAAGCGGTCTACTCCGTCCATAAGGCTTACGCCGAGGCGGGGGCCGACATCCTCGAAACTAACACCTTTGGCGCCAACCGGATCAAGCTGGGCGAGTATGGCCTGGCTGATAAGGTTAAAGAGATCAATGAAGCGGCAGTCAGACTGGCCCGCCGGGCGATCGGAGAAAAGGGTTTTGTCTGCGGTTCGATCGGGCCGATCGGCCAGCTTTTAGAACCGATGGGGTCGCTATCTTTCGATCAAGCGGTCGAAACCTTTGCCGAGCAGGCCAACGCGCTGACCGACGCGGGGGCTGATCTCCTCTGTTTTGAAACGATCTCCGACCTGCAGGAAATGCGGGCGGGGGTGCTGGCTGCCAAAAATGAAACATCTTTGCCGGTTATTGCCAGTATGACCTATGATGAAGGGGAAGTGACCGTTTCCGGAACCACGCCGGAAGCGGCGGCGGTTGTCCTTGAGGCGATCGGCGCTGATATTCTTT
>JAHJKL010000063.1 GCA_018822365.1 Candidatus Margulisiibacteriota bacterium | reverse complement strand
CTGGCCAAGGTCCACGAGATTGGACCGAAAGTCGCGGAAGGGATTGTTGTTTTCTTCAAAGAGAAGGAGAATCGCCATTTGATTGAGAAGCTGAAAAAAGCAGGGGTGAAGACAAGGGAGCAAGGGATCAAGGGGCCGAAACCGCTTAAGGGGAAGAAGTTTGTTTTCACCGGCGGGATGGAACACTACACCCGGCCGGAAGCGGAAGAGTTGGTCCGCCAGCTCGGCGGCTCGGCCAGTTCGGCAGTCTCCAAAGAGACCGACTATGTCGTCGCCGGGACCGATCCCGGTTCCAAGTACGATAAAGCGAAAAAGCTGGGGGTTAAGGTTTTGACGGAAGAGGAGTTTGTGAGGCTCACAAAGAAAACGTAAAGTTCCAGGAGGCCAGAGCTGAACGACGGAAGCCCGCGAATGAACTTCGCGGCTTCCTGGAAAAATTAAAGAATTCATTCTACGGTTTTTAGAGGTTATGGATTCGAAGGAACCGCGAACTTATTCGCAGGAGTATAAATAAATGCAACAACAACTAAAGCTCGTTAAAAACCTTCTCGAGACCCGCAAGGCGCGGCGGAATTCGACGGAACCTGAGAATGAATTCTCGGTTCCTGGGTGAAAAAGTGCAGAATAAATTCCGCACTTTTTCAGTGTAAAATGGTTTATGCTTTATCACTATACTTTTAATAGTTATGATGGCCAACAGACGCTTGATGATGAGGAAATAAGAAGTTTTCTCAAAAATACATTTGCCACCATCTCCGATGAGAAGGGCTTTGAAATTCTGGCCTGTGAGATTCTTTGTGATCATGTTCACCTGTTAATCGAACAAAATTATGTTCTTAGCGCTTCGGGTGTGATGAAGTTGATAAAGGGGATATCAGCCAGAAGATTGTTTCAAGCGTATCCAACGAATCGTTTTGAGCATCGCAAGCTTTGGGGGAGATCATTCCATGCCCGAAAGATTAAAAGCGCAGAAAAAGAAATTGTAATACAATACATTAAGAACCAAAGAGATGGGCAGGGGATCGATAAAAGGATGAACCAAAAACCGTAGAATTCATTCTACGGTTTTTAGGGGTTATGAATTCGAAGGAACCGCGAATTCATTCGCAGGTTCCTTCCACGGATTCAGGAGTTATGGAGGAATAGGAACCGCGAATTCATTCGCAGGAGTATAAATAAATGCAACAACAACTTAAACTAATTAAAAACCTTCTCGAAACCCGCAAAGCGCGGCGGAAGGAGAAGCTCTTCGTCGTCGAAGGGGTGCGGATGGTCGAAGAAGCGGGGGCGCGAGTCAAAACTTTCTTCTACTCCGAGAACCTGCCGATCGTTAAGAAGCTGGAAGAGCAGATGAGTGTCGGTTACAAAGTCTCGAAAAAGCAACTGGCCGAGATCTCCCAAGTTGAAACACCGCAGGGGATCGTGGCGATTGTTAGAGAACAGGAATACACCTTAGATCAGATTGATACCAAGGGAGTCATCGTCTACTGCCTCGGCGTCCAGGACCCGGGGAATCTGGGGACGATCATCAGGACTGCCGATGCCTTTGGGGCGAGCGGCGTGATCCTCTCTAAAGGGACGGTCGACCTGTATAACCCGAAAGTGGTTCGCGCGACCATGGGATCGCTTTTCCACCTGCCGATCGTCATCGTTGAGAATGACGAGGAAACCATTGCCCAATTGAAGCAAAAAAATGTTAAAATAATTGCAACCGATCTTAAAGCAGAGAAAATAGCGACTGACGGGGATTATCGCGGCGGGGTCGCTTTCCTGGTCGGGAACGAAGGATCCGGGTTGCTCCCCGGGATCGTTGCCCAGGGCGAGGCGGTCAAGATCCCGATGCCGGGAAACGCCGAGTCGCTCAATGTCGCCGTCTCGACCGCGATCTTACTATACGAAGCGGTCAGACAAAGGGAACATGCAGGAAAAAATTAAACAAATTCAGGAAACCGCCATTGGCTTGATCCGCCAGGCCAAAGACCTGGTCGAGCTTGACCAGGTCAGGATCCGCTTTCTGGGGAAGAAAGGTGAGCTGACCGAGCTTTTGAAATCACTGGGGAGCTTGCCCCAGGAGGAGCGCCCGAAAGCAGGAGGGCTGGTTAATGAGGCCAAGGGGATATTAGAAGCGGCGTTGAATGACCAGCACGAAAGTCTGATGATGCTGGAACAAAAAAAGAAGATCGCCGCCGAACGGATCGATATCACCCTTCCCGGCAAAGGGATCAAGCAGGGAAAACTTCACCCTCTGACCCAGACCATGGAAAGGGTTAAGGATATTTTTCTCTCCCTCGGTTTTGAGATCGAAGAAGGGCCGGAAGTCGAGTTGGAGTATTATAATTTTGATGGTTTAAATATTCCGGCCCACCATCCGTCGCGCGACATCGAATCGACCTTTGTGGTGAGAGAAGGTGTTGTCCTGCGGACCCACACCTCTCCTGTCCAAATTAGGGTGATGGAAAAACGAAAGCCCCCCCTGGCAATAGTTGCTCCCGGCCGGGTCTTTCGCCGCGACTATGACGCCACCCATTCGCCAGTCTTCCATCAATTGGAAGGTTTCCTGGTCAATAAAAACGTTACGTTTGCCGACCTGAAAGGGACCCTCACCGAATTTCTCCGCCAGATGTTCGGATCTGAAAAGAAGGTCCGCTTCCGGCCGAGCTTTTTCCCCTTTACCGAACCGTCGGCCGAAGTCGATGTTGAATGTTTGAGATGCGGCAGCGAAGGGAAGAAGGGGTGCAACATTTGCAAAGGGACCGGCTGGCTCGAGATCCTTGGTTCCGGGATGATCGACCCGAACGTTTTTAAGGCTGTCGGCTACGATCCGGAGAAGTATTCAGGGTTTGCTTTTGGGATGGGGATCGAAAGGATCGCGATGCTGAAATACGGGATCGATGATATCCGTTTATTTTACGAGAATGACTTGCGTTTTCTGGAGCAATTTTAATGAAAGTACCGATTGATTGGCTTAAAGAACTGGTCCCAATTAAAGCGACGCCGGAAAGATTGGCCGACCTGGTCTCTTTGGGGGGGCTGGAGACCAATTTGATCGCCAGTGATATTCTGGAGGTTGATATTCTCCCCAACCGGGCCGATTGCTGGAGCGTGCGCGGGATCGCCCGGGAAGTCGCGGCCCTCACCAAAGTAAAAGTTAAGGCCGATCAGCCCAAGCTGATAGAGAGTGCCGAGAAAACCAAGAAATATGTCCAGGTTGATATCCTGGAGCCTGTTTTGTGCCCCCGTTATATGGCGAGAGTGATCAAAAACGTCAAAGTGGGAGAGTCGCCTGATTGGTTGAAGCACCGCCTGGAAAAAGCTGGGATCCGTTCGATCAACAATGTTGTTGACGCGACCAATTATCTTCTGCTGGAGATCGGGCAGCCGATGCACGCTTTTGACGCTTCACTGGTCAAAGAGCGACATATTGTCGTTCGCCGGGCTGAACCTAACGAAAAGGTCCTCGCCCTGG
>JAHJKL010000062.1 GCA_018822365.1 Candidatus Margulisiibacteriota bacterium | reverse complement strand
CTCCGGGACGAATGCCTGAATGAACACTGGTTCATCAATCTGGGGCATGCCAGGAAGTTAATAGAGGATTGGCGGCTGGATTACAATCAGGTCAGGCCGCATATTTCGCTGGGCTATCTGACGCCGGAGGAATTTACAGAAAAGGAGGTGGCCAAAGAGTTGGCTTGCAGCGGGAATTACTCTAATTCATAATGGTACGGAAGATGGGGTAAGGTCATTATACCCCCAATCGACCAAGAACGCTTTTTTCTTCAGGGTAGAGAGATTATATCCCCCCCCTATATGATTTGCAACTGGAAAAATGGACAGAGGGTTAATTCTGCAGAAGAGCGAGCAATTGTTTAACCGCGGCGGCCGATTTGCGCAGGTTATAGTATGTTCTATTAGGAAAAACAAGATATAAAAAAACAGCCGGTAGAAAAACTCTTGCCGGCTGTTTGAATACGGAGGTGGTTGTTAAGGAAGTAACTTTGTATTCATGTTTTTCTCTGCTTCTGCTGCTTTTGACGTGATGTAAGTGCCATGTTCAGTTGCTTTAGTCAAGGGTGGTTCATAAAATATAACATATTTATCAAAAATAATATTTTTTGGCGAATCTATTTTTATACTTGTTAGCTTAGAAACGAGCACAGTACCTACATCAGCGCGATAGTAAACCAAAGTAAAACTATAGGTTCCTTTGGGTAGGCCGATAGTTTTTGGGAGACCATCAACAGCGAGATAAGATGTATCTGTATAAGGCTGGCCAATATTGCTGGTCACTATAGTGATACCGACCTGGACTTTAGCCTTGTCTATTTTGGCGGCTAATGTGCTCGAGGTGTCGAGGCGGACTGAATAGAATAAATTATTTAAAGTAGAAGTGTTTGAGGTGACCGAAAAATTCTTAGCAGCCGAAGAAATGGGCTTTAGATCGGCAAAGCCAAGCGTAGCGCAAAAAGACAAAACCAAAAAACCAATAATAATTTTGTGTGAAAATTTCATTTTTTCTCCTTTTTATTTGATCGCTTAATACATAGAAACACAAACGCTTATAATCGACCAAGAAAGCGTATGCCTTCATAAAGTTAAGACATTGTAATATACCTAATATGGTAAGGTCAAGTAGGAAAATAAGTATAATTATTTATGCAAGATATCACAGAGCTTCTTGGCCGCTTCCCCCGCTTTTTGCAGAGCGCCAAGCTCTTCATCGGTCAATTTGACGGCGACGATCTCCGCGACCCCGTTCTTTCCCAGTCGGGCAGGGACCCCGAGGCAGACATCGTTTATTCCGTATATCCCGGAGAGAAGGACGCAGGTGCCGAAGAGCTGTTTGGTGTCACGGACGATCGCTTCCGCCATTTGGGCGGCGGCCGAGCCCGGAGCGTAATAAGCGGAGCCGGTCTTCAGCAGGGCGACAATTTCTGCTCCGCCATTGGTGGTTTTGTCTATGACCTGTTTTACCTGTTCCGGCGAAAAAAGCTCGGTGATCGGTGTTCCCCTGACTGTCGACAGGCGCGGGATCGGGACCATCAGGTCGCCGTGGCTTCCCAGGACCTCGGCATAAACCTCTTTGACCGGGACCTTGGCCAGCTCGGCAATAAAATGTTTCATTCTCGCGGCGTCAAGCAGGGGGGCCATCCCAATAACCCGGTTAGCCGGGAATCCGGAAACTTTTAACGCCTGGTAGGTCATGACATCGAGCGGGTTGGTCACGACAAGCAAAACGGCGTTAGGGGAGTGCCGGCAGATATTTTCAACAACCCCTTTGATTATCTCGGCGTTCTTATGGATCAGGTCGTCGCGCGACATTCCCGGCTTTCTTGCCAGGCCGGCGGTGATCACTACCACCTTTGAATCTTTGGTGTCGGCGTAATTGTTGGTGCCGAGGATCCTGCTGTTATAACCATCGATCGCTCCGGCTTGCGACATGTCGAGCGCTTTCCCCTGAGGCAACCCTTCGACCACGTCAATTAAAACGACCTCGCTGATCTCGCGCTGGGCAAGCCGGTAGGTGCACTGGGCCCCGACGTTGCCAGCTCCAACAACAGTTATTTTGCCTTTCATCATAATAAGCTATAATACTAGAAATGCTGAGAAATGTTAAGCCTGCCTGGCTGGCCCTCTCTTTGCTGGCGGTGATCACCGCTGGTTGCGGTTTTCCGGCCGACGTCCAGGTCAGCCGCGATCAGGAGTTAAAGGAAACAACCTGGTCGGTTATTGACCGGCAAAATAAGGCGATCAGCCTGTCTATCTCCGAAAGTCCCCTCAATCATGGGGTTGCCCGCTTCCGTTCAAACTCAAGCCTGCCACTCGATGATCAGATCGCGTTATTGTCTAGAATCATTAAAAAACTTCCAAAAGACAGGAAGATTGATATTCTGTTCATTGGCCGATTGGAAAAGGCCTTTGGGTCAGACAAAACGCTTTCCCAACGGTTGGCCGCGGCAGCAAGCGGCGCCCCTCTTTGGAAACAAAGGAAAAAATATTTGGACGATAACAGCTGTGTAAAAGCGATCATCGAGCAAGCCGAGCTTTATCCGGAACTTAAAACGATCTTTGAGGAAGAAGGGTATAAAATTAAATTAGCTGCCGTGGAAAAAGTTTTGATCAACGAAGCCGGCCTCCCTTTTGATTGCCTGACCTGGTTTTCGGTCAAGCGAGAGCAATAACGTTGTTGTATAATACCGGTGCAAAGCTTTTTCGTTATGGAGGACGCAATAATGTTTAAAGGAATATTCTGGTGGCACGCTTTAATTTATGGTTTGATCCTGGTCGCTTTGGCTTATGCCAATGGCTGCGGCGATTCTTCGGTCGTGACGACGACCACCACCACTTTGCCGGCCAGCGGCTGGCAAAAGATCGGCGGCGGGATGGACGCGCCGGTTTATGCCTTGATCTTTGATGACAGCGGGGTTTTGATCGCTGCCGGCTCTTTTGACGAGGCCAACGGGATCGCCGACACCAGACATATTGCCCGTTGGAACGGGACCAGATGGGAACCGCTTGGCAAAGGGCTTAGCGGAGTAGTCAACGCTTTGGCCAGGGACTCCAGCGGCAATATTTACGCCGGCGGCAATTTTACCACTGCCCATAACAGCGATGGCGATGTGTCAGTCTCCAACCTTGCCCGCTGGAACGGCACCGTCTGGCAGGATGTCGGTGGCGGAGTAAACGGGGAGATCTACGCGCTGGCGTTTGATTCGGCCGGCATGCTTTATGTCGGCGGGTCGTTTACTTCGGCTGGCGGGAATATTGTTTCTAACGCTGCCGCCTGGGATGGACTGGCGTGGCGCAATTTAGCTGGCGGGACCGATAGCCCGGTCCATGCGGTTGCTTCCAACTCTACTTATCGTCTTGTTGCCGGAGGGTCTTTCCTTAATACAGTTTCCGGGGTAAATGCCAATCGGATCGCCAGCTGGAACGGGGTAAGCTGGTCAGATCTGTCGAGTGGCCGAAGTTATTATATTAACGCGATAGCGCCGGTGACTGCCAATATCTTTGCCGGAGGGGCTTTGATAGATTCAACGACCTCGGATAAACGAATTTTAAGCCGATTTGACGGATCGTCTTGGGAGCAACTACCGGTTGGGGCCAGTGACGGAGAAATGGTTTCCAGCATAGTTGCCGACTCATCAGGTAAAATATATATTGCCGGTAAATTTGCTGCCGCTGGGGGCGTGACCGTTAACGGTCTGGCCGCTTATGATGGAGCGACCTGGGAAGCGTTTGGGAGCGGGTTGGACGGGAACCTGGTCCGGGCGGTCGCGCTTGACGGGTCAGGCAATATTTATGTTGGCGGGGATTTTTCCAGTGCCGGCGGGGTCAGTGTTTCTTATATTGCCAAATACATAAAATAGGAAATACGCTATATAGCGTTGGTGATGGCGGCAAACTCTTCAATTGAAACTGTTTCCGGTCGCCGGTCCAGGTCAACCGGAGAGTTAACTACTTCGAACCTGGCCAATGAATTCCGCATTTTTTTTCGCCGCTGCTGAAAAGCGGCATGGACGATATCAAAAAACAAATGTTCATCCTTGACCGGATACTTTGCCGTCTTATAAGGGACAAGCTTAACTATTGCCGAGCTGACCTCCGGCCAGGGGAGAAAAGAGGACTTTGAGACGAGCGAGCAGAGCTCAACCACGGCGTAAAACTGACAGAAGATCGAGAACGAGCCGTAATTCTTTGTGCCCGGCTTGGCGACCATTCTTTCGGCCACTTCTTTTTGGGTCATGACCACCGCAAGTTCCGGTTTGGCCGAAGCGGTCAGGATCTTTTCAACGATGGGAGAGGTAATGTAATAAGGAAGGTTGCCGACAACTTTATAATGTCGCCCGAGTGCCAGATCAGCAAGGTCGGTCTTCAGGATATCCTGCGGCACAAAGCTAATGTTGGGCAGAGGGGCCAGGATTTTTTTGCTGATGCTAACCAGTTCCTGGTCGATCTCGACGGCGATCAGGTGGTAGACCGCTTTGCCCAACTCGGCCGTGACCACTCCCAGGCCGGAGCCGATCTCGACCACCAGGTCGTCTTTTCCCAGTTCAGCAGCGGAGATGATCCTGGCGACGACCTGCGGGTCGATCAGGAAATGTTGGCCCAGCCTTTTACGGGGAAAACGATTGTAAACTTCAAGCAGCTGCCGGGTGACCTCGGCCAGGGTAGGGGTCATTTGCGGCGGGCAAAATGGGCGGCAACTTTGATCGCCGCGATCAGACTGTCCGGGCTGGCCCACCCCTTGCCGGCAATATTGAAGCCTGTTCCGTGGTCAACGGAGGTCCGGACGATCGGCAGGCCGACCGTGACATTGACCGAGTGGTTAAACGAGAGAAGTTTGAGCGGGATCAGTCCCTGGTCGTGATACATGGCGATGACGATATCGTACTTACCGCTGTTGGCCAGAAAAAAGATCGCGTCGGGAGAGATCGGCCCTTCGACATCGACCCCAATTTTTCTCGCTTCCTCGACCGCCGGCTTGATTATTTTAAGCTCTTCTTTGCCGAAGATCCCGTTCTCGCCGGCGTGCGGGTTGAGTCCCGCGACCCCGATCCGCGGCTTTTTCCCCCGGTCGGCCAGGAGAAAATCGTGCGCCATTTTGATCTGGGCGACGAGTTTCTTTTTTTTGAGGTGGCGGCTGACGGAGTTTAATGGAAGATGGGTGGTAGCCAGCATCAACCAGAGTTTTTCCGAAACAAACATCATGGCGTATTTTTTGCTTTTGGTCTTGGCCGCCAGGATCTCGG
The DNA here is from genome assembly GCA_018822365.1 of Candidatus Margulisiibacteriota bacterium. Lineage (NCBI taxonomy): Bacteria > Bacillati > Candidatus Margulisiibacteriota > Candidatus Margulisiibacteriota bacterium. The sequence goes on along the minus strand of JAHJKL010000062.1, from coordinate 22,030 downwards.
TGTGGCCGTCAAAACGGAAGCCGGCTTTGCGGATCGACTCTTTATTGATCGGGCCGGTCGTGATCGCGTCGATCTCTTTGGCCAGCGCCAGGTCAATTGCTTTGTCGATATATTCAAAAGCGGCCCGTCCCGCCATTTTAGAGACCTGGCCGAGCTTGAGCCTGGGGAGGTCGACGTTGTTGAGGTCAAAAAGGTCGATAGTTTTTGGTTGGAAGAGGGCGTCGGAAACGCGCGCCAGCGGGTGCAGGTCAATCCCTTTGATCTTGGCCGCTTGCAAACCCAACCGCAGGACCCCGCTGTCGCCAATGACGATGCAGCGGGCGACACTTTGGATCTCACGGGAAGTAACGGCTTTGGCGCAGATCTCCGGGCCGATACCAGCCGGATCACCCATGGTGATCCCAATGACCGGTCTATCCATTGTACTTGATGCCGGCTTTTTCCATCCGCTCGAGTGCCTGGCAGATCCGGTCTTCGGGAACGACCAGAGCGGCCCTGACATACCCTTCGCCGATATCGCCGAACGCGACCCCCGGCGAAACGACGACGCCGGTCTTATCAACCAGGTGCATGGTAAATTCGGTCGAGTCAAACCCCTGCGGGACAGGGATCCAGACATACATCGATCCTTTTGGTTTTTTGATCTTCCAGCCGAGGGCGTTAAGGCCGTCGACTAAAACGTCGCGCCGGCGCTGGTAGGTGGCGCGAACCTGGTCAATGTAGCCGTTCTTCTGGTTGAAGGCGGTGATCGCCGCTTTCTGCACGGCGGTAAAAAGCCCATAGTCCAAATTGGTCTTGATCTTGCGGAGCGATTCGATCAGGGCCCGGTTGCCGACGGCAAAGCCGCAGCGCCAGCCGGGCATGCCAAAGGTCTTGGAAGTGGTGTGGAATTCAATGGCAATATCTTTGGCTCCAGGGATAGAAAAGATCGAGAGCGGCTTTTGGCCGTTAAAATAGATCTCGGCATAGGCAAAATCGTGGACCAGAATAATATTGTGTTTTTTGCAGAAAGCGACCGCTTCTTCAAAGAATTCCCGCGGCGCCAGCGCCCCGGTCGGGTTGGTCGGAAAGCTCAAGAACATGATCTTGGCTTTGTCGGCGATGCCGGGAACAACTATCTTCAGGTCGGGCAGGTAATTCTTATGTTCGGTCGTCGGCAGGGCGATCGCTTCGCCACCGGCCAGAATGGTCCCCCGGAAATGGGCGGGATACGCCGGCATCGGGACCAGGGTAAAGTCGCCCGGATTGACGTATGCAAAAGTAAAATGGACGACCCCTTCTTTGGAGCCGATCAGGGTGACGACCTCGTGGTCCGGGTCGATATTGATGTCATATTGTTTTTTGCACCAGCCGGCGACTGCTTCCTTGAATTCAGGCGCTCCTTCAAATGAAGGGTAGCGGTGGATCTCAGGATTTTTTAACGAATCAACCAAGGTGGCGATCGCTTCTTTTGGCGGGGGGATATCCGGGTTCCCCATCCCCATATCGATAAGATCGACCCCTTGCGCGGCTTTTTCCGCTTTTAATTTGTCAGCCTGGGCAAAAACGTAGATCGGCAGTTTTAATAATCTTTGGGCTTCCTCAAACTTTTGCATTGTTTTTTAAGATCTCCTTGGCATGATAGGAACTCCGGACAAAAGGGCCTGACTCAACTTTCAGGAAGCCCATCTGCCGGCCAACCTCTTCATATTCTTCGAATTCTTCCGGTGTAACAAAGCGATCGGCCGGAAGATGCCGCCGTGAAGGTGGAAGATACTGGCCAATGGTAACAAAATCACAGCCGGCATGACGCAAATCGGCCAGAACTCCTATAATCTCGCCCTTTTCTTCTCCTAATCCTACCATAAAACCGCTCTTAGTGTAAACACCGCTCTCGGCGGCGCTTCTTAGAACTTTTAGTGATTGCTGGTAGTTTGCCTGCGGCCTGACCCGCGGGTACAGCCTGGGGAGGGTTTCAATATTATGATTTAAAACAGTCGGGTTGGCTTGCAGGACAGTTTGCAGTGCCTGGGGGTCTCCTTGAAAATCAGGGATCAGGACCTCGACCGAAGCTTCCGGCAGTTCGGCTTTTACCGCCATAATGGTTTCGGCAAAATGGAGGCTCCCTCCGTCCGGCAGATCGTCCCTGGTGACCGAAGTTATCACAACATATTTGAGCCCGAGTTTTTTAGCCGCGGCTGCTACTTTAACGGGTTCTTCAGGGCTGAGGGGGAGGGGTTCTCCCTTGCCGACCCCGCAAAAAGCGCAATGCCGGCTGCATATATTCCCCATGATCATAAAAGTGCAGGTCCCCTGGGAAAAGCATTCGCCGATGTTCGGGCAGGATGCTGATTCACAAACTGTGTGGAGGGAGGGGTCAGCCAATTTATCACGGATCTCCCTGATGTGTTTTAGTTTTGGGGTGTTTTTGATCAGGAAACTAGGCAGCGCCACTGATCAGCTTTTCCATTCTGTCCCGGTTTATCGCGTAGGTAAGGGCTTGTTCGCCGGTGATCTGATTGTTTTTTAATAGCGCCAGAAGCGAGGCATCCATGGTTTGCATGCCGGTTTGACTGCCGATCTCCATCATTGAAAAGATCTCCTGGGTTGAACCTTTGCGGATGATGTTACGGATGCCAGAGGTGGCCCTTAGGATCTCATAAGCCCCTACCAATCCCTTTTTATCCGCTCTGGGGATCAATTGCTGGGAGATGATCCCATGCAGAGTTAAAGAGAGCTGTGTCCTGACCTGGGTTTGTTGGTGGGGCGGGAAGACGTCGATGATACGGTCAATGCTTTGGACCGCGTCCTGCGTGTGCAGGGTAGAAATGACAAAGTGGCCGGTTTCCGCCGCGGTGATCGCCATTTGGATCGATTCCAGGTCGCGCATTTCACCGACTAGAATGACATCCGGAGCCTGGCGGAGGACTCGCTTTAACGCTTCAGCAAAGGAGTTGGTGTCAAGGCCGACCTCACGCTGTTCGATGATCGCTTGTTTTGGCGTGTGGACGAACTCGATCGGGTCTTCGATTGTTACGACATGGCAGGGGCGGGTTGAGTTGATCTGGTCGATCATTGAAGCCTGAGTAGTTGATTTGCCGCAACCGGTTGGTCCCGTGACGAGGACCAGTCCCCGCTCCAGCTTGGTAAATGATTTGACGATTGCCGGGAGGTTTAGGGTCTCCAAAGTCGGGATCTGTTTTGGGACCAGGCGGATTGTCGCTCCAATCCCCCCCATTTGGTAGTGGAGGTTGATCCGATAACGGCTTTGTTCGTCTTCGTAAGAAGTGTCGAGCTCTTTGCAGGCTTTAAATTCTGCCAGGTCTTCCTTGCTGATGATTTGGGTGACCAGCGCCTCAACATTTTCAACGCTTAATACGCTATCCCCGATCTTGGCTAAGGCATTGTTAATGCGTAAAGAAGGGAAATTTCTGCTGGCCAGCAACAGATCTGAACCTTTATTCTCGTATAATTGGCGCAATAAATAAAAAATATCCACAAAATACTCCTCTGGTTTGACTTAAGGTTGAGGATACTATATAATCACCTCACCCTAAAGTCAAGGTCATGTTAATTTTATTCTTTTTTATCATTATTGGTGCGGTTGTTGGCAGTTTTTTGAATGTTTGCATTCATCGCTTACCCCGAAATGAATCAGTGGTCTGGCCGGCTTCGCATTGCCCTGCTTGCGGCAAACAATTGTCCCCCTGGGAGTTATTCCCGATAATCAGTTATCTTATATTAAAAGGGAAATGCAGCGGCTGCCGGGAGCCGATCTCAATCCGCTATCCCCTGGTCGAAACGTTAAGTGCTTTCTTTTTTGTCGCGACCTGGCAATTTGTTTCCGGAGACATGATCTATTTCCTTTTTTACCTGGTATTTGTTTTAGGCCTGCTGGTCATTGTGTTCATTGACCTTGAGCATCTTCTTATCCCTGACGTGGTTAGCATAAGCGGCATAGTTTTTGGGTTGCTTTTTGCCGGTTTCCGGTCAGGCGAAGCCGGCTCGTTGGCGCTGCTGGGAGAGTCGGTCTTTGGCGGCGCGTTGGGATTTTTGTTTTTCCTGGTAGTTGCCAAGCTGGGAGGGATGTGGTTCAAAAAAGAGGTTGTGGGAGAGGGGGATCTTTATCTGGCGGCCTTTATGGGGGTTTATCTGGGGCCGGTCGGGATGGTCGTGGCTCTTTTTGTCGCTTATCTTAGCGCCGCTCTTGTAGCTATTGTTTTATTATTGGGTAAAAAGGTTAAAATGGATAATTATATTCCTTTCGGTCCGGCATTGGCTTTTGGCGGGGTCATTTCTTTGTTTTTTTGTCAGGCAATTCTCAATTGGTACTTTGCGGCTTGGGTGATCCAATGAAAAGGCTGGGCTCAATTGCCGCGATTTTAGCCATTATTTACTTTATTTTTTTGATCCGTCAGGATATAATCAATTACCGGGAGCTTTCCGGGGCTAAAGACGCGGCCGGAAAGAGGGTGACGCTTGAGGAGGTCCGTTATCAAGGCCTTAATGAACGTCTGGCCAGGTTAAACACAAGCGACCTGACCGAAGAAATTGCCAGGACTAAGCTCGGGTTGATCAAAAAAGGGGAAACCGCTTACAAAGTGATGCTGAAATAATTTGTCGCAGGGGGTGAAAAATATTTGCCGTTAGATGTAGGTTTGGAAGTTGAAGGGAAAGTCACCGGAATAACAAATTTTGGCGCTTTCATGGAACTGCCGGAAAAGCTTGTTGGGTTGGTCCATATTTCCCAGGTTTCAGATTCGTACGTGACCGATATCACCAAGCATCTTCGGATCGGTGATGTTATCAAGGTCAAGGTCCTTGGGGTCAATAAAGAAGGGAAATACGACCTGTCGATCAAGCAGGTTGGAAAAGCCGTTTTTGCTCCCCCCAGGCCCAAAAAGCCACGCGAAGAGCATAGCGGGCAACCAGGGAATTTTGAGGATAAGATCACGATGTTCCTGAAGCAAAGTGAAGAAAAGCTTCTTGATTGGAAGCGCAACCTCGAGTACAAACAGGTTGGAAAAAAGAAGAAACCGAAATAACCCTCTTTAGTGCCCGGGTGGTGGAATGGCAGACACAAGGGACTTAAAATTCCTCGGCTGTATAAGCCGTGCCGGTTCGAGTCCGGCCCCGGGCATTTCCCTATAGCTTAGCGGTCAGCATTTCGGCCGGGATATTAAGGGCAGCGGCTGCTTTTTCAGTGCTTCCGGCTTCTTCATATACCCGATGTAAATACTCATTTTCGAAGGATTCAAGAAAGCCGCTTCCCAAAGGTTCAGCCTCGCCGAGCGTCAGCTCAAAAGCCAGCCGCGTCGGCGAGACCGCCTCACCGGTAAAGTCCAGAAAAAACCGCTCGATCACCAGTTCCAACTCACGGGTGTTTCCCGGCCATTGGTATTTAAATAAAAGATCTTCCACGGGCTGACTGATCTTCCTGATCTCCAGGCCATAGCGGTCACTGAAATTTTCCAGGAAATGATTGATCAGCAGAGGAAGATCGGAAGTTCGGTCGCGCAGCGGCGGCAGATTGATGATCGTTCCGTCAAAGCCAGGGATTATTCTGGCGCTGCCGGCGATCAGCCTGGCAGAACCGACCGGCGTCCCGGCCGGAAAAAATTCAAAATTATTAATGAAGATCGAGCTGTCCTTGGCTTTTTCCAGCCAGCCGGTCGTTTTTTCCAGGTCAATGGTATTGTTCCCGCTGGAACGGCCAAGCAGTAGTCTGCGGAGGCGTTCGGGGGAGAAGTCCCGACGAAGATAAACCGTATGCATGGGGAAAGCCTGGCGGCCGCTTTGACTGTGGATCAGTTCCGCGGCGGCCGATTTTTCGGTCCCGGCTTCTCCGACGATCAGGACCGGGCCGTCTGTTGTGGCCGCTTTAGAAATTAATTTGTTGGCTGAGATGATCGCTTCGCTTTGGCCAACAAGAGGGGCGGGCCGCTGGTTCTTTTTTTGCGCTTCTTCCCCTCCTTTGATCAGGGCTTTGCGCTGCAGGAGCCGTTCGGTCATTTTCAGGACAGCGTCAACATCAAACGGCTTGATGATGTAATTGTTCGCTCCAAGTTTGATTGCGGCGCTGGCCTTTTGGACGTCATTGACCGCAGTTATCATAATAACTTCCAGGGATGGATCGATCTGTTTGAGTCGTTTGAGCGTTTCCAGGCCATTTATCCCGGGCATCCGGAAATCAAGATAAACCAGGTCGATCTTATGGTCAGCCGCGAGCTTGAGGGCGGCCTCGCCGGAGGCGGCAGAAAAAATGTGGTATATCCCCTTGAGGATAAGGGCGAATGATTCCCTGATCGAGAGTTCGTCGTCGACGACTAAAATATTATACATGGGCAAAACGATCGATGATCATCAGTGCTTGTTTGCGCAATTGGGCATTATTTAAAATTGCCTGAGCGATAGTTTTGATCATCGGGTCGGCGTTCCTGTCCGAGACCAGAGAAGGGCCATATTCAGCCGCCAGGGCGACCTTGACGATCTTGGCGACAGCCGATTCAATGGTATCTTCTTTGCTTAAATTCCGCTCAAGTCCTTTTTCGAAGAGGTCTATCTGCCTGGTCTCTTTTTTGTTAAGATTTTCGCTGTCCTTTCCCAGGATAAGAGGAAGAAAAGCGCGGGCCGGCGTCCACTCCTGTGGTCTTTTTCCGGGCAATCCAGCGGTCATTTCCAGGTTACTCATCATAAACACCTCCAATTAGGATACTTACAATAAGTATCAAGCAATGATATTACCACTAGGGTTTTAGTTTTTGGCTATTGATTTAGCACAGATGAGTGGGCAATTCAAACTGGTAATTGCACAAAGATGGTTCAAATCTTTAATTTTTTCGTGATGTTGCGAAGTGTATTGCGGTGGATACCAAGGATCTTGGCCGCTTTCCCTTTTTTGCCGCCGGTCTTTTCGAGGGTTTGCTTGATAAAATCGATCTCAAACTTTTTAACCGCTTTGGTAAGCGAACTTTCATTGTAGCCGGCTTCACAAGCAGGTTTTCCCTTGATCTCTTGAGGAAGCTGTTTGGTTTCAATGTAGCCTTCTTTGGTCAGGACGACCAGCCGTTCGATAAGGTTCTCCAGTTCCCGGACGTTCCCCGGCCAATCGTAGGCCAAAAGGTGAGGGATGACTTCTTTTTTTATCCCCCGGATCTTTTTACCGAACTCCCGGTTGTATTTGGCCAGGAAATGGTTGGCTAGCAGCGGGATGTCTTCTTTGCGGTCGCGCAGCGGAGGCAGGTTGATCGGAATGACGTTAAGGCGATAATACAGGTCTTCCCTGAATTTTCGGTTTTTTATCTCTTCTTGCAGGTCAGAATTAGTGGCGGAAATGATCCTGACGTCGACCGGGATCGGTTTTTGGCCCCCAACCCGTTCGATCTCTTTTTCCTGGATCGCCCGCAGGAGCTTGGCCTGCATCGGCAGGGGGAGACTGCCGACCTCATCAAGAAGAATCGTGCCGCCGCTGGCGATCTCAAATTTCCCAAGCTGTCTTTCGGCCGCGCCGGTGAATGACCCGGCCTCGTGGCCAAAAAGCTCAGACTCGAGGAGGTTCTCCGGGATCGCGGCGCAATTGACCGCGACAAAAAGTCTCTCCTTGCGGGTACTCCGGTTGTGGATCGCCCGGGCGGCCAGCTCTTTACCGGTCCCTGATTCGCCGGTGATAATGACGGTCGAATTGCTTTGGGCGACATCTTCGATCATGCCGAATATCTCTTTGATCTTGTCGCTGCCGCCGATGATCTTTTCAAACTGTTCATTCCGGTCGATCAGGGTCCGGAGCGAAAAGTTTTCCCTGGTCAAGGATCGTTTTTCCAGGACCTTGGCAACCTGTTCCTGCAGGGCTTCAATGTCAAAAGGTTTGGTGATGTAGTCATAAGCGCCGCTCCGGATCGCTTCGACCGCCTTGCCGACCATGACCACAGCGGTGATCATGATCACCTCGATCGAATCGTCCAGTCCTTTGATGATCTTGAGGACCTCGATCCCGTCGATCTCTGGGAGGTGGATGTCAAGCAGGACCAGGTCGAAGGGGAGTTTTTTGACCAGGTCGATCGCTTCCCGGCCGGAAGCGGCGAAGTGCAGTTCATAGCGGCTTTCGAGCAGCATCTTCATCGATTCCCGCATGCTTTTTTCGTCATCAACTACCAGTATCTTTGGGTTCATACTTTTGCCCGATCGCCAGCTGTGGCGATCTTAAGTTCCTTTCTGTAATAGGCAACGGTCCGCCGGTCGATCCGGGCGCCCCGCTCTTTTAATAGAGCGGTCAGGGCCTGGTCGGTCAGAGGAGCGGCCTGGTCTTCGCTGTTTATGATCTCCACCAGCATTGACTTAAGCCTGGCGGCGGTCATTCCTTTAGGGCCCCGCGGACAGAGCGATTTTAGCTGGAAGAGCCCCTGCGGGGTCTGAATGTATTTGGCCGCGACTGCCCGCGAGATCGTCGATGGATGCAGGCCAAACTCTTCCGCCAGGCTCTTTTGCGAGAGGGGAATGAGCCACAACACTCCCTGGCGCAAAAAAGGCTCTTGCCGCTCAACAATCTTTCGGACTATCCTGGCCAAAGTTTCACTCCTTTTGCTGAAATCCTCCATCAGGTTCTTGGCCCGGCGGAATTTCTCTTTCAGAAAGGCCTTGGTTTTTTCGTCCGTTTTAGGATCGTCGAGTATTTTTAGGTAGCTTTTGGAGATTTGAATGGATGGGCCGTAGCGTTCTTCCAGATTGATGACCTTGAACCCGCCCTGATCGGTGTTTTCCACTGCATAAGAAGGGATTACCTGCCGCGCCTCTTCCCCAAAAGCTGCCCCCGGGTAAGGATTGAGGTTCTCTTTGATAAAGCCGGCCAGGTGTTCGGCTCCGCTGACCGGGATCCCCAGGGCGGACGCGACAACATCGTATTTGTCGGCAGCCAGATCATCCAAATGTTTATCAATAGCGACCCTGAGCAATTCCTGCAATTGTTCGTTATCAAAATTGTAAGCTTCGATCTGAATTTTCAGGCACTCTTTTAGATCTCTTGCCCCGACCCCTTCCGGCTCAAAGCTTTGGATAACCTTGAGGACCTTGTCGACCGTTGGGCGGGAAACATCATATTGGGCCATGATTTTGTCCCGATGGCGCGGATAATCCTGAATATAACCATTGGCGTCAAGTTGTCCGATCAGTTCTTTGGCGATCTCCCGGTGGGATTCTTCCAGTCCCTCGATCTCCAGCTGGTCTAGCAGGTGTTGCTCCAGCGTCTTTTCGGTGCGGCTGAAGCTTTCCAGTCCCGGCAGCTCTTTAAGATCGGCCTCTTTTTTGATCTTGCCGTCCGAGGTCAAATAGCGGAGGAATTCAATGTATTCGTCCTGGCGCTCGACTTCAAGCATGACGTTTTCTTCCGCTTCTTTATTAATATGCTCGATCAGTTCCAAATAGGGCAAGGTGAGGACATTCAGCATCTGGAGGAGGCGGGGGGAAAGAAGCTGCTCAAGCGTTGTTTTTACGTCGGCTTGCAGTTGCAGGTTTACCATGCTAAAATTATACCAGAATCAAGTGCCGCGGGGTAGAGCAGCCCGGTAGCTCGTCAGGCTCATAACCTGAAGGTCGTGGGTTCAAATCCCACCCCCGCTATTTTTTTTAGAAACTCCTAAATATGATAATAAGATTTCTTTTTGCTCAAATGTCAATACACATTGACATGTACGAGAAAACCGATTAAGCTTTAGGGGTGTCAGCCGGAAATCGCGCGGCTAAAAAAGATTAACGGGAGGAAAATATGTTTGAAACTATTGCTGATGTTGTGGTTTATAGCTGGTTAAAGTTGACCCCCGGAACGCCGCTGGCCGATAGCCTCAATTTTTTTATTTACGATCTTTTAAAGATCTCTTTGATGATCTTTCTGGTGATAACCTTTATCGCGTTTTTGCGGAGCTATCTGTCGCCAGCCAAAATTAAACAGTGGCTTTCCCAAAAGAGCTTTGGTCTTGGATATTTGGCCGCCGCCGTATTTGGTGCGGTTTCCCCATTCTGTTCTTGTTCTTCAGTCCCTCTTTTTATAGGCTTTGTTGAGTCAGGGATCCCGATCGGGGTTGCCTTCGCCTTTTTAATTACCTCCCCATTGGTCAACGAGGTCCTTTTTGTTTTGATGCTAGGGACTTTTGGCCTCAAGACCGCCTTACTGTATGCCGGTTTTGGGATCCTGTTGGGAGTAGTGGGCGGCGCGATCATTCAGCGCCTGGGGCTGGAGAAAGAGCTGATCGGCTTTGATTCAAGGCCGCTGAACTTAGTGCTACCTAAAACGATCAAGGATAAAATTAAATACGCGCTGACCGAAGGGAGCGAAACATTTAATTGGATCTTTCCTTATCTTTTAGCCGGAGTGGCGATCGGGGCGGCGATCCATGGCTATGTCCCGACCGAATGGATCACCGGCCATATCAATTCCAGATCTATATTGGCGATACCAGTCGCGGTTATATTAGGGGTGCCGATGTATGCCGGTTGTTCAACTCTGGTCCCAATCGTTTTTGCTTTTACTCAAAAAGGGATCGCGATAGGGACTGCCATGGCGTTTATGATGGCGGTGGCCGGATTGTCTTTTCCTGAGGCGATACTTCTAAAGAGGGTTATGCGTCTGCGCCTTCTGGCGATCTTTTTTGGTGTGGTGGCCATTGGTATTGTGGCGGTCGGCTATTTATTTAACCTTCTTTATTAAACATGCTTGATAGCTGGGGGAAACAAGGTGGACATTCGTTTGATCGCAGTTATAAAGTCCAAAGCGCTGGAGAAAGGGGTTCTTGATGTATGAGTGCCGTTAACTACCCCCCTGACCAAGGCTTTTGCCGGATGTGACGGGAGCTTGTCCAGTATTTCCATGATTATTTTGGCAAGCATCAGCAGGTCAATTTGTATTTTCCTTAATTTCTTTTCTTCTGATTCAAATTTGATCGAGCAAATCCCAAAATCAACGACTTTGACCTCCCCATCCAGATCGATCATAATATTGTGATAATTGAAGTCGTTATGGGTGATCCCCGCTGTGTGGAGGCTTTGCGCTGTTTTAAGGATAGATTCAATTAAATAATCCGCTTCACGGCGAGTTAAGTTCCCTTGTTCAAGCAATTGGAACAAAGTACATCCGGGTATGAATTCCATTGCTAGGTATGGATCGGATCCTTCCCGCGAGCTTATAAGCTTGACCACGCCAGGCAGATCAATGCTTTTTAATGCTTCTGTTTCCAGCGGGATCAAATGTTCAAACAGTTCACTCCCAGTTTTAATAACGACTAAAGGGCCTCCGGTGAGCGGTTTCGCGGCAAAAACTTTCGAGAGCGTTCCTTCGTAAATTGGGGTCGCGAGGTATTTGTTGTCGATTATCCGGCTTTCAGGGTTGTCTGTCGCAAACTTTCCGGCAAGATCTTTCCTGAAAGGAAGAAAAATCTGCTCTGCTCTGGCCGCCAGAGTGGCTTGCGGTTTACCGGCTGATCTTAGGCGCGCCAGGGAAAGGGCTAAGGCTGCTTTAGCCGATCGATAAACCATGGTTGAAAGGCCGGTTTTAGTGACCATGTAAAATTATCGATAAATAATCCGGATAATTTCAGCTAAAGGCGGATTATAGCTTAAAACATTTCAACGGTCAGGCTTTTGATGATCTCTTTGGCGGAGGTTAATTTGCTGGTTTCCGGGTGTAGCAATCCGTCGCTGCCATCCAGGCTGCCGCAACCGACCAGTTTCATGGTGTATGGTTTTTCCCGGTCGTAAATGTCGACCGTGGCGGCATAAACTACAGAGGGCTGGCCATTGACACCTGAGTTCTCTTTGGTGAAATACTTGTTGTAGTCAAAAGAATTATTGAGCTCAGCTTTAACGACGATGGTGTCCTGCTCTTTTCCCAGTCTTGAGGTCAAGGTCCAATCTTTCATTTGAGTTGCGCCAGTAACGGCGTCAATATATTCCGGATGCTTTTGGTCGATCCGCTGTCTCCAGTAGGGAAGCGCTTCTTTCCGTCCGCTCCAAAATTTAGTGACATACAGAGTTTCCATGTAGTTGCCATAAGTATCTTCTGTCCAGACCGCCAGCTGAGGGCCAAGGTCGAGCCCGACGAACAAAAAGCCGTATTTATGCGACCAGGCTGCCCCTTTATCGACCAGGACCCTGATCCTTTTTCCTTTGGCCTTTATATTTGTCGCCAGTTCCAGTCGGTTTGTTGCCGCCAATGAGAGGCTGAACGAGTTAAGCAGCATTAATAACAATGAAAGCGCGATGATATTTTTCATGATCAATTTCCTCCGGCAGAATCATAACATTGAACAGGTCAAAATTACCAGCCTAACTTGTCGCCTGGGTTTCAAAAAACCTCTTGCATTTAATTGTAGGAGCGTTTATTATTCGCATAGTTAATTCGGGAGCCCTAAACAGGAGGTTGGTCATATGAAAAAGCTGTCGGCGAACATGGAAAATTATCTGGAAACCATTCTTACTCTTGAGAACGAGAACGGAGGGGCCAGGATAAAGGATATTGCCGCCCGGCTGGGCATAAAAATGCCAAGCGTTACCGAGGCGTTGGCCAAACTTAAAGCGGCCAAACTCATTTCTCACGAAAAGTACGGGACAGTATCGTTGAATAAAAAAGGGCGCGAACTTGCGACCGAGATCGCTGAAAGAAATCTGGCCATTATGGGATTTCTCCATAATGTTCTCAAGGTTGACGAACAGACCGCCCGCGAAGATGCCGCCCGGGTCGGATTTGGTTTCAGCCAGCAGACGCTGGAGAAAATGAGGATGCAATCCGGCTCGCACCGGGTCCACCGGACAATGGAAAGTGAAAAAATGAATGTGCCGGTCGAGGTTATTGACAGCTCCAAGCAGAAGGCAGGTTTGGGGCGATTCTTCGGAATATTTAAAAACTAAGACTATTAGCGAGTATATCGGTTTGATTTTAACCGCGGAATTAATTCCGCGGTTAATTGTTTCTTTACCCTAAACGTTTTTTTAACCCTTTTAGTTCCTGCCGCAGTTCTTTTGGCAGCTTTTTTCCGAATGAATCAAAGAAGCTGTCCAGGCTGGCGGCTTCCGCTTCCCAATCTTTTTCGTTTATGTTGAGAAGTTTGTGCATGTTCTCCCGCGGGATCCGCAGGCCGGTCATGTCAATGTCGTTCTCGTGGGGGATGTAGCCGATCGGTGTCTTTTCAGCGGCTATCTCTTCCCGGCAGCGGCTAATGACCCACTCCAGGACCCGCAGGTTCTCCCCAAAGCCTGGCCAGAGGAACTGGCCTTTGTCGTCTTTGCGGAACCAGTTGACGTGAAAGATCTTCGGCGGAGAGGACATCTTTTTTCCCATGGCCAGCCAATGTTTGAAATATTTGTTCATATTATAGCCGCAGAAGGGGAGCATCGCCATAGGATCGCGCCTAACTTCCCCGATCTTGCCGACCTGGGCCGCGGTCCGTTCCGAAGCCATAGTTGCTCCGACAAAAACCCCGTGTTGCCAGTTGAAGGCCTCATAAACCAGTGGAGCCAGCCGGTTACGGCGGCCGCCAAAGATGATCGCCGAGATCGGCACTCCGTGGTGGTGTTCCAGGCGATTACTGATCGAAGAAACGTTCTTGGTCGGTACAGTGAAACGGGCGTTCGGGTGCGACCCCAGGATCGGCTCCCGGTTTTCGTCGACCTGGCCCGGGCGCCACTTGTCTCCCTGCCAGTCCCAGCCGTCGGTCGGGACAGGACCGTCCCCGCCTTCCCACCAGACGGTTTTATCTTTGCGCAGGAGGACGTTTGTGTAGATAGTGTCCTTTTGGATCGCCTCCATCAGGTTAGGGTTGGTCTTAGAGTTGGTCCCCGGCGCGACCCCAAAGAGACCGTATTCCGGATTGACAGCCCAAAGCCGACCGTCAGTATCGATCCGCATCCAGGCGATATCATCCCCAACTGTCCAGATCCGGTAGCCTTTGCGCTTCAATCCCTGAGGGGGGATAAGCATTGCCAAATTGGTCTTGCCGCAGGCGCTTGGAAAAGCGGCGGCGATGTAGTCGATATGACCGGTAGGGTCTTCGACCCCCATGATCAACATATGTTCGGCCATCCAACCTTCTTTTGCCCCCAGATAACTGCCAATACGAAGAGAGAGGCACTTTTTCCCAAGCAGGACGTTGCCGCCGTAACCGGAGCCGACGCTCCAGATCGTGTTATCCTGCGGAAAATGGAGGATAAGCCTTTTGTTGATATCAAGCTCCGCTTTGCCGTGCAGGCAGCGGGTAAAATCACCGTTGGTCTTTTCCAGGAAATTCAGGACCGCTTTTCCCATCCGGGTCATGATCCGCATATTTAGAACCACATAGATGCTGTCGGTCAGCTCAATCCCGATCTTGCTGAAAGGGGAGCCGACCGGTCCCATGGAGAAGGGGACAACATACATTGTTCGCCCGCGCATTGAATCCTTGAAGAAATCCCCGGCCTTTTTATAGGCGTCTTTTGGCGCCATCCAGTTATTGGTTGGTCCGGCCTCTTCTTTGGTCGGGGTACAGATAAAGGTTAAATGCTCGGTCCGGGCAACGTCGTTCTTGGCGGTCCGATGGTAAAAACAACCAGGGAGCTTCTTGGCGTTAAGCCTGATTATCTCCCCGCTCTTGGTCGCTTCTTTTTCCAGTCGGGATCTTTCGGCTTCAGAACCATCGATCCAAACGATCCGATCCGGCCGACAGAGTTCGGCGCATTCCCTGACCCATTTAGCGAGAATTTTATGCTTTGTCATAGTTTTGTTATTATAACAACAAATACATTAATTTGTCTACAAAAATATCAGTTTATTATGAATTATTGAACAATTTAACCAAGGTTGGATTGCAATTTTCAGTTATTTTGTAGTATAATTGACCAATTATGAAAATTATTTCCAATGATCGTTCCGGAAACAAAGTTACGATCGAAGCGGAAACTGATTATGCCAGTTTTTCCGCCGCGGTCGAAAAGGCTTATATAGAAGTAGGGCGTGAGGTCAAGATCCAGGGTTTTCGTCCGGGCAAAGCTCCCCGCAACTTGGTTGAACAGGCGGTCAGCCGGCATACGGTTGAACAGCAGGCGGCACAGGACCTGATCGGCGACCTTTATCCCAAGATCATTAAAGAGGCCAACCTTGAGCCGGTCGACTATCCCAATGTCGAAATTAAGCAGCTGGAAAGCGACAAGCCCTTTATTTTCAAGCTGACAGTCGATGTTTATCCAAGCGTTAAACTTGGCAAGTACCAGGGATTAAAAGTGGATAAAAAGTCGGCTGCCGTTACCGAAGAAGAGATCCTTGCTCTGCTGGGCCGGCTGCAAGAGAGATTTGCCATCACTAATGACGAAGGGAAAAAGGAGCTTCTCACTCTTGATGATGAATTTGCGAAGAAAGTCAGCAGTTTTGGGACCCTGGCCGAGTTAAAGGAAGAAGTAAGGACGACTATGCTTAAAGATAAGGAAGCTGAAGCCGAAGCCGACCTGCGGAATAAACTGGTTGCCGAAGCGATCGCCAAGTCGGAGGTTGACCTGCCTGGTGGCATGATCGAACGGGAAATTGATATCATGCTTGACGAGCTGGCCGGCTCCCTTTCCCAGAGCGGGTTGACGGTTGAAGACTATTTGCGCGGCACCAAAAAGCAGATGGAAAATCTTCGGCAGGAGATGCGTAAAGCGGCCGAGGGCCGGGTCAAAGGGAAAGTCGTTCTGAAAGCGGTTGCCGAAAAAGAAGTGATCAAGATCAGTGATGAGGACATAAAAAAGGAGCTCCAGCAAGTTTCGGTTGAAACCGGCCAATCTTTGGACCAGCTGGAAAAGAACCTTAACGAAAGCGGCCGCCGCGGTTTTATGGAAGAGTACCTGATGCGGCAAAAAGCGCTTGACTTATTGGTCGCCAAAGCCGAGATCAAATCAGCCTGAAGAAAAGGAGAGGAGTTATGAGAAATCGAGCCCAATTAATTCCCATGGTGGTGGAACAATCCCCGAAAGGAGAGCGGGCTTATGATATTTATTCCCGCCTGCTCAAAGACCGGATCGTTTTTATCGGCGGACCGATTGACGACGATATTGCCAACATTATTATAGCCCAGCTCCTGTTTTTAGCCGCTGAAGATGCCAACAAGGATGTCAATATTTATATTAATTCCCCGGGTGGCGTTGTGACCGCCGGTTTGGCGATCTACGATACCATCAATTTCCTCAAATGTCCGGTCTCGACCATTTGCATCGGCCAGGCCGCTTCCATGGGGGCATTGTTATTAAGTTCCGGAACAAAAGGGAAGCGGTTTGCCCTCCCCAACGCCCGGATCATGATCCACCAGCCGTTAGGCGGAGCGCAAGGGCAGGCAACCGATATTGAGATCCAGACCCAGGAACTGCTAAGGATCAAGAAACTACTTAATGACATCCTGGCCAGAAACACCGGCCAGCCTCTTTCCAAGATCGAAAAAGAGACCGACCGCGACTTTTACATGGGAGCGGATGAATCGGTCAAATACGGTTTGATCGACGAAGTTATCGTTTCGGCAAAACTCCAGAAAAAGTAATGCCTGAGCATAAAACAGACAAAGCCAAACATTCGTCATGGGGGGAGGAGCTTCCTCTTATACCCCTGCGAAATATGGTTGTCTTTCCCCAAATGATTGTCCCTCTTTTTATTGGCCGGAGTAAATCCGTAAAAGCCCTGGAAGAAACACTGGCCAAAGAAAAAATGGTGGTTTTTGCTTCCCAAAAAAACGAAGAGGTTGAAGAGCCGGGACCCAAGGACCTGTGTACTATCGGTACACTCTCCGAAGTTGTGCAGATGCTCACCCTTCCGGACGGGACGACCAAGGTCCTGGTTGAGGGGATATGTCGGGTCAAGGTTGAAAAATATGTCGCGGAGGCGCCGTATTTTAGAGTGGCGATCTCGCGCTTGCCCGAGTCCGATGAGGTCAGTGCCGAGGCCGAGATCTTGGTCCGCAGTGTTATAAAGCAGTTCGAGGAATACGTTAAGCTTAACCGCCGGATCCCGCCGGAAACCCTGATGTCGATCGTTAATGTCGACAATCCAGGCCGGCTGGCCGACCTAATATCTTCATACCTCTCCCTTAAAGTTGACGAGAAACAAGCGATCCTGGAATCGTTGACCGCCGAAAAACGGCTGAAAAAACTGGCCGAGATCCTGACCAAAGAACTTGAAGTGCTTGGGGTAGAAAAAAAACTTCAGGGGAAGGTCAGAAAGCAGATCGAAAAAGTCCAGAAAGAATATTATTTGAAAGAAAAACTGCGGGCGATCCAGGAGGAACTGGGAGAAGAAGAGGGAGAGTCCGAACCGGAGATCGCCGAATATAAAAAGAAAATTGCCGACGCCAAATTGCCGGCGGTGGTCAGGGAAAAGGCGAAGAAAGAGCTGGAGCGCCTGAGCCAAATGCCGCCGATGGCTGCTGAATCGTCGGTGATCAGGACCTATCTTGACTGGATCGTTGAGCTGCCGTGGAAAAAGAAATCAAAGGCCAAGATCGATATTGGCGAGGTTGAACGGATCCTCAACGAAGAACATTTCGGCCTGGAAAAGGTTAAAGAGCGGATCCTGGAATATTTTGCCGTGCTTCAGTTGACCGGTAAAATAGGGGGGACCATCCTTTGTCTGGTTGGTCCGCCGGGAGTGGGCAAGACCTCGGTCGCCCGATCGATCGCTTCGGCGATGGGGCGCAAGTTTACCCGGGTGGCGCTCGGCGGTATTCGCGACGAAGCCGAAGTCCGAGGCCACCGGCGGACATACGTTGGCTCAATGCCGGGGCGGGTTATTCAGTCGATCAATAAGGCCGGGGTCAATAACCCGGTCTTCCTGTTCGATGAGATCGACAAACTTGGGACCGATTACCGGGGGGACCCGGCTTCCGCTCTGCTGGAAGTGCTTGACCCGGAAATGAACAAAGAGTTTTCCGACCATTATTTAGAACTGGAATTTGATCTTTCCGATGTTTTCTTTATTACCACCGCCAATACCCGGGAGCCGATCCCGCGGCCGCTGCAAGACCGGATGGAGATCATTGAAATGTCCGGTTACACCGAAGAAGAAAAGCTGGGGATCGCCAAAGGATATCTGATCCCGCGCGAGATGGAAAAGCACGGCTTGAAAAATGAACAAGTTGAGATCAAAGAAGAAGCTTTGCTGACGATCATCCGTGAATATACCAGAGAGGCCGGGGTCAGGAGCCTGGAGCGGGAGATCGGGGCGGTCCTGCGCAAGATCGCGACCAAGATCGTCAAAGAAAAAACAACCGATAAGTTTATTGTGACCAAAGCTTCTTTGCAGGATTACCTGGGAGCGATCCGCTATCATTACGGTATAGCTGAAGAGGCCGATCAGGTCGGGACCGCAACCGGGCTGGTCTGGACCGAAGTTGGCGGCGATATAACGCCGGTAGAAGTGACGACGATGACCGGCCGCGGGGCGCTGACCCTGACCGGGCAACTGGGGGATGTGATGCAGGAGTCGGCGAAAGCGGCGATGAGCTATGTCCGCTCCAGAGCGAAAAGCCTTGGGCTGGATGAGAACTTCTATCGAAAGCTTGATATTCACATCCATGTCCCTGAAGGAGCGGTCCCGAAGGATGGCCCTTCAGCCGGCATTACCATTGCCACGGCGCTGATATCCGCCTTGACCGGGATTCCGGTCCGCAAAGATGTGGCGATGACCGGCGAAGTGACCTTGCGCGGGAAGGTCTTGCCGATCGGCGGTCTAAAAGAAAAACTGCTTGGCGCTCGACGCGCCGGAATAAAGAGTGTTATAATCCCAAAGGAAAATAAGACCGACCTGGATGAGATAAAAAAAGAGATCCCGTCTGACATGAAGGTTGTCTTGGCAAAAGAGATGGACGAGGTGCTCGATATTGCTTTGACCGCCAAATTAAAGTCCCGGACAAAAGAGATGGAGATCAGGCCTTATCGGTATTTGCCCGGGGACCAGCCGCCGCAATTGTATGCTTAAGGAGGAAATAAAATGTTTAATCGTTTTTCACTGTTAATATTTTCATTTTTAATTTTGCTTTTGGCCGGATGCGGTGAGCGGAACGAAGCCAGTTCGTATTTTTACAGTCCAAGCTTTACTAACGACGGGAGTATTGTGTTTATTTACGGCTTGCAAAGCATTAACAAGAATTTTCTTGGTTCGGAGCTCAGCTCCAGCTACACCGAAACGGTCAAGACCATGGATACGGCCGGCGCCGGTGAAACTTTTATTTATGACACGACCGGAGATGTCCCGTATTCCATGTCCTGCTCGCCGGCGACCGGGATCAAATATGTCGCTTACATGGGAGACCTGCGCAACAGCTCATTCGGCAAGATCGGGATCCGTAATATCAAGCCGAGCAACCAGACCGGCCTGACCAGGGCGGAAATGGTCTTTGACGACGCCAGCCGGATCCGTTCGTTTGATTGGTCGGCTGACGGGAACAAGCTGGTGTTTTGCAATGATACCGGAGTTGTTACCCGCAACTGGAACGATTATACCGGTGCGACCGATACGGTGATTATTCCCCAGACCGGGGTCGAGTTTGTGACCTGGAAATACGGCAACCGGATCGCTTTTGTTTATACCGATACGACCGGCCGCCATCTTTCGGTCATCAATTCCGACGGTTCCGGTCGGGTCGACCTGCCGGCCGCGGCGATGCTGGAAAAACCGCAGGTGTCGCCAATCGCGACCAATGAGGTTTACGGGATTGCCGGGGGGAGTTATTGTAAAATAGACCTTAACGACGCTGCTCCCGCGACAGCGGAGATACTGGCCAAATTCAGAGGGGAGTTGCCAAGGATCTCGCCGACCGGAGATGTTGTGGTTTACAGTAAGACCGGAGCGCAAAGCGGGATCTATTCCCTTAATCTGACGACCAAAGTTGAATCTACTTTAAAATAGGGAAATATGAAGGATTTTATCTCCATTCATGACCTGACCGCCGGGCAAGTCGAAGAGATCCTCAACCTGGCGGCCGACCTCAAAGCGAAGCAGAAACGGGGCGAAAAACACGAATACCTCTGGGCCAAATCGATGGCGATGATCTTCGAAAAGCCAAGCACCAGGACCAGGGTCTCTTTTGAGATCGGCATGTGGCAGCTGGGGGGATTGGCGATCAACCTGGACCAGGAAGCGATCGGTCTCGGGAGCCGGGAATCGATCGGTGACGTCTCCCGGACCCTATCCCGCTTTGCCGACGCGATACTGATCAGGACATTTTCTCACCAAAAAGTGATCGAACTCGCCCACAATGCCAGTGTTCCGGTGATCAATGCCCTTTCCGATCTTTTGCATCCTTGCCAGGCCCTGTCCGATGTATTTACCATCCGTGAGAAAAAAGGGAAAAATCTCCGCTCGCTGAAAATGGCTTACATTGGCGACGGGAACAATGTCTGTCACTCGCTGATGTTCGCGGCGGCCAAGGTCGGGATCAACCTGACGGTCGCGACTCCCAGAGGTTATGAGCCAAAAGAAGAGATCGTTAGGCTGGCGATGGAGGACGCGAAGCAGGCTGGGATCGAAATTGCCATCCTCAACGATCCGGTGGTTGCCGCGCGTGGAGCCGACGTTATTTATACCGATGTCTGGGCCTCGATGGGGCAGGAAAAAGAAAAAGCCAAACGGGGCAAAACCTTCTCCGCTTTCCAGGTTAATGGCAAAATGGCCGAGTTAGCTAAACCTAATTATATTTTTATGCACTGCTTACCGGCCCATCGCGGCGAAGAAGTGACCAATGAAATCATTGATTCAGACAATTCGGTGGTTTTTGACCAGGCGGAAAACCGACTTCATGTTCAAAAAGCAATTTTAGTTAAATTATTAAAGGGGTAGATATGTCGAAAATAAAAAAAGTTGTTTTAGCTTATTCCGGCGGGCTTGATACGTCGATCATGATCAAATGGCTCAAGGATAATTACGGTTGTGAAGTGATCGCGTATGCCGCCGATGTCGGCCTGGCTGGCGAGTTGCAGGGTTTAAAGGAAAAAGCGCTCAAGACCGGTGCTTCCAGGATCTACATCGAGGATCTGCGGGCCGAGTTTATTAAGGATTTTGTTTTTCCGATGCTTAAAGCGGGGGCGATCTATGAGAACCAGTATTTATTGGGGACCTCGATAGCCCGACCGATTATCGCCAAGCGCCAGATTGAGATCGCTTTGAAGGAGAAGGCTGATGCGGTGGCGCATGGAGCGACCGGCAAAGGGAACGACCAGGTCCGTTTTGAACTGACCTACAAAGCGCTGGCCCCAAAGATGAAGATCATCGCTCCCTGGCGGGAATGGGAGCTTAAAGGGCGGGAAGAAGAGATCCAATACGCCCGGACTCATAATATCCCAATCCCGGTCAGCAAGAAAAAGCCTTACTCATCCGACCGTAACCTCTGGCACATCAGTTATGAGGGAGGAGTGTTGGAAGATCCCTGGTATGAACCGCAAGAAGAGATGTTCCTCCTGTCGGTTTCACCGCAAAAGGCGCCAAACAAGCCGGAATATGTGGAGATAGATTTTATTAAAGGAGAACCAACATCGGTCAATGGACGCAAATTAGCGCCGGTCGCTTTAATTGAAGAATTAAATAAGATCGGCGGAAGGAACGCCATCGGCCGGGTGGATATTGTAGAGAACAGGCTGGTCGGTATAAAGTCGCGGGGGGTTTATGAAACGCCTGGGGGGACGATCCTTTACGCCGCTCACCAGGCGCTCGAAACCTTGACCCTTGACCGTGACACACAGCATTATAAACAGTTGGCCGCCCAGCGTTACGCCGAACTGGTTTATTACGGACAATGGTTTACCCCGCTGAAAGAAGCGCTTGATGCCTTTGTGGAAAAGAGCCAGCGGAACGTTACGGGAAAGGTCCGTTTAAAGCTCTATAAGGGGAACTGTACGGTGGTTGGCCGCAAGTCGGAGCGTTCTCTTTACCGGCCTGATCTGGCTACCTTTGAAAAAGAAGAGATCTACAATCAAATAGACGCGGAGGGTTTTATTAACCTGTTCGGCCTGCCTATAAAGGTAGCCGCCTTACTGAAGAAATGAGCTGTCTCCCGTTTATATACGGGTGTTTTGTCCTATTTTG